>QMMB01000377.1 GCA_003647035.1 Deltaproteobacteria bacterium
CACGAGAAGACTGGCCGGTCATCACGCACGGCTTGAGCTCCTGCCTAGGCTCGGTCGAGCCCTTCGACGCGAGCTACCTAAAAGAGCTTGGGACCTTCCTGAAGGACCTCGAGATCCCGTGGCACAGCGAGCACCTCTGCCTAGGCGGGGCCGATGGTCGCTTCTTCCACGACTTGCTGCCCTTGCCGTTCACGGATGAGGCGGCGACGATCGCGTCACAACGATTGATCGAGGTGCGCGACGCGATCGGGGTACCGCTCGCGCTCGAGAACGCTAGCTACTACGCACCACAGGGGCCGGACGGCTTGGCAGAGGCCGACTTCGTGGTGGAGGTCCTCGAAAGGACGGACGCGAAGCTGCTCCTCGACGTCAACAACATCTACGTGAACGGGCGCAACTTCGACTTCGACCCCAGACTGTATATCGACAAGATCCCGATGGAACGGGTGGTGCAGATCCACGTCGCCGGCCACTTCGTCCGCGACGACGACGTGCGAATCGACACACACGGCGAGCCGGTCCCCGACGATGTGTACGAGTTGCTCGAGTACGCGCTGCGCAAAACGGGCCCGGTGCCGGTGCTTCTCGAACGGGACAACAACATTCCGCCGCTCGACGAGCTGCTCGCCGAGGTCGACGAGCTTTGGACGATCTATCGGCGTGCAACAGGGGTTGGCTATGCTCCGTGACCACGCAAAGGCCATGCAGCGTGTTTGCTTCGGCGCGGAGCCGAGTGAGGCTGACCTCGAGCTCCTCGGATCGCGTGAACGCTGGCTGGTCTATCGGGACCTCGTCCGCAACCGCCTCGATCACGTGATCGAGGTCGCACTGGCGCGCACGAAAGACGCGATTGGGAAAGACGCGTTCAGGGGGGCTATCGACGAATGGTACGCACGGGAGCGCGGCCCGGCCACCCGATACCTGCGATACGTGCCGAGTGAGCTCGCGGAGTTTGCGATTCCGATCTGGCAACGGACCGAGGCGCCGTGGGTCGCCGACCTGGCAGGCTACGAAATCAGCGCATGGGAAGTCCGCCATGGACCACCAGATCCCACACCCATTCACGAGTTCGCCTTCGAGCGGAAGCCCGTGCTCGCCGCGGCCGTCAAAGTCCTCCGGCTCGCCTACCCCGGCCAACAGAACCCCACCCCCGATGCGGGCTACGATCCGGACCCCACCATCCTGTGCCTATATCGAGACAAGAACCACAGGGCCATCCCGCGCAAGCTCAACCCGCTCGCCGCGGATCTCCTGGACGCATGGCGCGCAGCCGATCAGACCGTCGCCGAGTCCGTGCAGAAAGTCGCCGCCGCCCACAGCACCGACATCGGCCCCGAGTTCGTAGAAAAACTCTCCACCCTAGTCGCCGACTTCATCGAGCGGGGCATCCTTCTAGGAGGAGCCGTTCAGTAGCCTTCTACTTTGCTGATGATTTCGTTCATTATTTCGCGGGTGCCGCCGCCGATGGGGTAGAGGCGGGCGTCGCGGTAGAGGCGCTCTACGACGTACTCACGCATATAGCCGTAGCCACCGTGGATTTGGACGGCCTGGTCACAGACGTGCGAGCACATGTCGGTGGCCGTGTTCTTGGCCATCGCGGCCAGTGAGGGCGTTTGTTCGCCCTGAAGATAACGGGTGACGCACTCACCTGTGAGGGCGCGAGCAGCAGCGATCTGTGTCGCCATATCGGCAAGTTTGTGACGAATGACCTGGAAGCCCGAGAGCGATTTGCCAAAGGCATGGCGCTGTTTCGCGTATTCGACCGACTCCCGATAGGCGAGCTCGGCGATCGCGACGCATTGGCCTGCGATCATGAGGCGCTCGGTGACGAAGTTGGTCATGATCATCAGGAAGCCGGCGCCTTCTTGGCCGATGAGGTTCCCGACGGGGACGCGGCAGTCCTCGAAGGCGAGCTCAGCTGTGTCGCTTGCCCACCAACCGGTCTTCTTGAGCTTGCCTGCCACGGTGAAGCCCGGAGTGGCGCTGTCGATGATCAGCATCGAGATGCCGCCATGTCCCTCGCCCCCGGTGCGCACCGCGGTCGTGACGAAGTCGGCGCGTGTGCCCGACGTGATGAACGTCTTGGCGCCGTTGACAACGTAGTGGTCGCCGTCGCGGATTGCTTTGGTCTGCACCGCCGCCACATCGCTGCCGCCGCCCGGCTCCGTGATTCCGAGGGCGGAGACCTTCTCGCCCGTGAGTGTCGGCCGAACGTAGCGCTCCTTCTGAGCGTCGGTTCCGAATTTCACGATGGGCGGTAGCGCGATCCCGTGGCTCCCGAGGCCCACGCAAGTGCCCACAGATTTCCCGGCAAGCACCATCTCCTCGGCGGACACCAGGACGTGGCTGAGATCGCCCCCGTTGCCGCCAAGCTCTTCCGGGTAGCCGGTCCCTAGAAAGCCAGCCTCGGCGGACTGTTGGTACAGCTCGCGAGGGAACTCGTTGGCTTCTTCCCAAGCATGCGCGTGCGGCGCGATCGCGGCGGCCGCAAAGCGCCGCACCTGCTCACGCAGTGCCCGATGCTCGTCGGTCTCGAATAGGTAGCTCTTCACCAGGGTGGCGCGAGCTTACTCTTCGCTGGCGGCAGCGGCAACGGGCTCCGGTTCGAGGATGGCCGGCGTCGGTGCGAGCGGCTTCACCGCATCGTCGTCAACGACCATGTCGATCTTGTTGTAGGCGCCAAGGCCCGTACCGGCTGGCAGCAACCGGCCCATGATGACGTTCTCCTTGAGCCCGCGAAGCTCGTCGACCTTGCCGCTGATCGCGGCCTCGGTCAGCACCTTCGTGGTCTCCTGGAAGGACGAAGCGCTGATGAACGATTCGGTCGACAGCGAGGCCTTGGTGATGCCGAGCAAAAGCGGCTCTGCGACCGCCGGCTGACCACCCTTGGCGATCACTCGCTCATTCTCACGCTCGAACACCGTCTTCTCGACCTGCTCGTCTGGCAGGAACCGGGTGTCACCCGTTTCCTTGATCCGCACACGACGAAGCATCTGACGAACGATGACCTCGATGTGTTTGTCGTTGATGGCGACACCCTGCAGTCGGTAGACCTGCTGGATCTCGTCAACCAACCAAGCTGCGAGCTCTTTCTCACCCTTGACCTTGAGAATGTCATGCGGGTTCGCAGGCCCATCCATCCACGGCTCACCGGCACGCACGTGGTCACCATCTTTGACCGTGAGGTGCTTGCCCTTGGAGATGAGGTACTCCTTCGGCTCGCCGACCTCCGGTGTGATCATGACCTTACGCTTACCCTTGGTGTCCTTACCGAAGGTCACGATGCCGTCGATCTCGCTGATGATCGCATGGTCCTTAGGCTTGCGAGCCTCGAAGAGCTCAGCAACACGCGGCAGACCACCCGTGATGTCCTTTGTCTTGGTAGTCTCGCGCGGGATCTTCGCGATGATCTCACCAGCTTCGACGGTCTGACCATCCGTGGGAATGATGTTCGCGCCGACCGGCAAGAAGTATCGGGCCATGTTCTCACCCCCACCTGCACGCCGCGTTTCGCCCGTTTTCGGGTCCTTGATCGAGATGCGCGGACGCGCGCTCGGGTCGCGGGACTCGATGACGACGCGCCGGGACAGACCTGTGACCTCGTCGAGCTTCTCTTCCATGGTCACCGCTTCGACGATGTCGCCATACTTCACGATGCCTTGAACCTCGGTGAGGATTGGAATGGCGTAAGGATCCCACTCGGCAAGCATCGCGCCTCGCTCGACACGGTCACCCTCTTTGACTTTCACGAACGCGCCATAAGTCAGCGTGAAATGCTCACGCTCGCGGCCCGATTAGTCGATGATCGTGATGAAACCGTGGCGGTTCATCACGACGACAGTCCCATCGTCCTTGGTTAACATGTTGG
>QMMB01000378.1 GCA_003647035.1 Deltaproteobacteria bacterium
ACGAGGCGAACAACGACGATGACGATGGTTGTTCGGCCGATTGTACGATGATCGAGTCTGGATATCGGTGTCCCGTGGTCGGAGCGTCGTGCGTGCAGATCGTGTGCGGAGATTCGCGGAGCGACCCGCCAGAGATCTGCGACGACGGCAACGCGGCCAGCAACGATGGATGCAGCACATCGTGCGAGCGCGAGGGCGGGTGGACCTGCCCGCTTCCCGGTGTCGCCTGCGTGGCCACCGAGTGCGGCGACGGGATCGTAGCTGGCTTCGAGCAGTGCGACGACGGCGGCGCGGTCGACCCCGGATGTTCCGCTGATTGTCAGCTCGAGGAGGGCTTCAAGTGCGTGGAGCCCGGGATGGCTTGCGAGGCAACGTTCTGCGGGGACGGCACGCGCGAGGGCACGGAGCAATGCGACGACGGCAACGTCACTCCGTTCGATGGATGTGACGTCCACTGCAACAACGAGCCCAACTGCAGCGGCGGAGTGTGCCAGCCTGTGTGTGGCGACGCGGTGATCCTTCCCGGCACGAATGAGGATTGCGACGACGGGAACACGAACGATGGCGACGGCTGCTCGAGCACCTGTCAGGTCGAAGAGGGGTTCGAGTGTGTGCTTTCACCTGTAACGTTGCCTGACGAGCTCTCGATTCCCGTCATCTACCGGGACTTCCGCAGCTACGACAACTCGAGCTCGGATCCTTTCAGCCCCGACTTCAACAATCCGAACGATGGGAACGGCACGATCGCGTTCGCTATCACGGAGGACTTCCTCGACGGGGAGGGCAGGCCGGCGCTCTCTGACGAGAACCCGTACGTGTCCGGCTCCAATGAGGGACCGCCGCACTCCGCCCAGTCATTCGCTCAGTGGTACCGCACGAGCCCCGCGCTCGACCCGCAGGGGAACCTCGAGATCGTGGGCGAGCTGGTACTCGGGTCTGCAGGCAACAACGTGTATCAGTTTTCGAGCAGCTCGTTCTTCCCGCTCGATGACACCTCGTTGGCCCCGTTCGCGTGGCCGAATGAGCCGACGTACGGCGAGGTTCTTTATGTCCCGAATGTTGGGGGCGCGCCGCGCAACTTCGGTTTCACCACGGAGGTGCATTACTTCTTCGTCTATCAAGGCGACGAGGTGCTGTCGTTTAGTGGAGACGACGACCTGTGGGTGTTCGTGGACGGGTTCCTTTGCTTGGACGTGGGCGGACTGCATCCAAGCCAGTCCGACGTGATGAGCTTTGCGGACCCGACATCCGCCAACAGTAGCAAGCAGGATGACATCGTGGCTGACTGCAAGGCTCGCCTGACGCCGGGAGACGTGTACGAGGTGGCGATCTTCCACGCGGAGCGACACACCAATGCGTCGAACTTCAGCCTCACACTCGATGGTTTCGTCACCGAGCGTTCGAGCTGCGACTACACCTGCGGTGACGGAATCGCGACGCGCTTCGAGTTCTGCGACGACGGCGCCGGTCAGAACACCGGCGAGTACGGGCATTGCCTGTCCGATTGCTCGGCCCTGGGCCCTCACTGCGGCGACGGCAACGTGGACGATGGTTTCGAGGACTGCGACGACGGGGACAACCTCGGGGTTTACAACTCCTGCAATCCGGACTGCACCGTGGGCCCGAGTTGCGGCGATGGCATCAGGCAACCGGAGTTCGGAGAGGACTGCGACGCGGGCCCGGACAACGGAACGCCAGGATCGGCCTGCACAGAGATGTGCGAGCTCGTCGTGCAGTAGTTCTAAAGCATGATCCTCAGAGCGAGGTACGGCATCAAGTTGAAGACGAAGACCAGGATTTTATACTGCGCCAGGTACTGAAAGTACGCACGCGACAGGTCCGCGTCTTCGAGGCCGAACATGCTGCCATGGATCTTCGAGATCGAATCGCGCATCGACACCAACATGAGTGACGCGAACATCAGCATCCCGATGTTGATGAGCGTGCACCAACCAAGGAACGCCGCGAGAGTTTCCATCGAGGCCATATCGTGACTCCTGTCTAGGGGGGGGCTTCCCCAGCCTTGCGAGATAACATGGATCCCCCGGCGACGATTTTTTGTGATGTCCATGACACTCGCGGCATCGTGGAATCGCGAGGTTTGGCATTTTGTGCGTGCAAAATTCCCAGCTTTACGCCAACATCGGCCTTCCCCGTTCCCGCTAAGGAGAAGGTCCATCCCCAGGTCCGAACAAGTGTCGTTTGTGTTGCTCGCAGGGCTGCTCCTTGTGGGCGATTTGGTGGGCGGCTTCCAAACAACGGCCTACGCGTCCGAAGGGGATGCGAAAAACGATCGGATTATTGGCTACTGGCAGCGAGGCGAGGGCGAAGCGATCATCGAGGTCCGGCGGCACGAAGGTGGCTACCACGGCGTGATCGTCAGCAGCACGCGGCGGCCGGAAACCGTCGGTATCGAGGTGTTCCGCCAACTCCAGTACGACGCCGAAGAGGGTGCCTGGCACGGCCGGGCGTACTCGATCAAGCGCAAGCGCGAGGTGCGGATCGACATCGAGGTCCCCAAGGCCGATCAGCTGGACCTAACAGCGCACATCCTCATTTTCACGCGGCGGGTGCACTTCAAACGCATCGCCGACGAGGCCGTCATGGGCCGTCAGGTCGCGGACCGCTAAGCGGCGCTTCCGCCGTCCGCCCTCGCCCTCAAAGCGGCCGGGACACCCAGCCGTGTCGCCACAACCACAGGACGACTCGCTCGCGGAGGACCGCGAAACTCGGAGCGACCTTCATTTCACCGTGGCGCTGCACAACCAGGATAATAAGCAAGACCCGTACCGCTCCGTTTCCCCAGTGGTTCCGCTGCAAAGTCGCACGACCGTGCCCGCAGGGCACACTCACTGTGGTGCGATCGGCACACTTCGGCCCGCTCACCGACCCGTGAGTCCCGCCGTGGTAGGGTAGCCGAATGCCGTTTCTCGTTGGTTGCTTGGCCATTGGCACTCCGCGCTTCGCCATCCTCTTGGTCGTCCTATTCAGCGATTACATCGGGAGAGCCTACGAAACGACCCTCTGGCCGCTGCTGGGCTTCTTCTTCATGCCGCTCACGACGCTCGCCTACGCATTCGCGATCAACAGCAACGGCTCGGTCGACGGCATGCATCTCGTGCTGGTCGTGGTCACCGTCTTGTTGGACCTCGGCCTGGTGGGGGCCGGCTCGAAGACCCGGTGGCGCGATTGAGGCCGCACATCTAGGTGTTCCACCCAGCGAACAAGTGGGATAGCTTGTGCGAACAGGGCGCGGGCATCGAGACAACCAACGGAGTCGTCGCTGATGCGCAAGATGGGATGGCGACGTTCGAGGGAGTTTCCGTGTCAGACTCGACGTGCACGCCGTCGATGTAGTTCATGATGTCGATCCGGAGAGGCGGAGCACCCAGCGAAGCCATCCGGGGCGTCTTGGTGAAGGCCTCGACGGACTCCTTCGCGAGCTCTGGATAACCGAACTCGTCGAGAGCCTGCGCGACCCGCTCGGCGTTATCCGCGCTGGGCTCGATGAGAATATCGATGTCCTGCGATGCCCGGGGGCGTCCGTGGGCAGCCATCGCATATGCCTCGACGATGACGAACCTAGCGTTGTGGCGCTGGAGTAAGCTCAAAAACTCGAGCCATTCGTTTGGAAGCTCCACCGTACCCCTTGTACACGCGCTTGCGGATCTGTTCCATCGCAGCGATCCGCTCGGCGACGGGTCGAGTCAGCCAGTAGCGGCCTTCATCGAGCGCGGCTTGCTTCGGGTTCGTCCACTTCGCCTCTGCCATGCGGTCAGTCTAGCACGCCGGCAAAAAGAAAAAGCCCGACCGAAGCCGGGCTTTGATGGCGTCCCTAATCACTCCGAGTTGGAAGTCCGTTGTG
>QMMB01000379.1 GCA_003647035.1 Deltaproteobacteria bacterium
CGACGAGGACGATGGCGTTCTTGATCAGCATCCCCGACAAACTGAGGAAGCCCAGCAATGCCATGAAACCAAAAGGTTGGTCGGTCAGCAGCAGCCCGGCGGTCACGCCGATGAGGGCCAGCGGCACGGTGAGCCAAATGACCAATGGCTGGCGAATCGCGTTGAACAGCGCAATGACGATCAGCACCATGATGCCCACGAAGATCGGGATCGGCGCCGCCAACGCCGTCTGCGCGTCGACGGTGCTCTCGTACTCGCCTCCCCATTCGACGTGGTAACCGGGTGGGAAAGCAATCCCCTCGATCTGAGGCCGTAGGCGATCGAGAAGCGCAGGGGCCGACCCTTGGTCTGGGTCGGTGACGACGGTGAGCGTGCGTTTGCGCTGGCGCCGCTCGACGACCTCGTCCGCCCAGGTCGTGTCGAGACCCGTCACGACGTTGGCAAGTGGAATGTAACCCTGGGCGACCGGGCTCCAGATCGGGATCTGTCGCAAGCTGTCGACAGTCAGCCGCTCGGGCGGCGGCGCCCGGAACAGCACGGGGATCACCTCATCTTCCTCTCGGTACACGCCCGCCGGCTTGCCCTCGAAGCCCGCTTGCATCGCCTCTGCGACCATCCGAGTGGTGATGCCATGAGCATCGGCCTGCTCTTCGGCAAGACGCGGACGAACCACCTTGACCCGTTCGAACCATCGGCTGCGGCAACCCTTGGAGTCGTAGGTCGCTTTGCAAATCGCCAAGGCCTGTTGCTCGAGGTCGCGGAGCACGTTGGGGTCCGGGCCGACGAGCCGGGCCTCGATCTTACCGGGCTTGCTGGGTCCTAGGTCGAAGGTCCGGCCAAACGAAATCGCATCAGGAGCCATCTCACGCAAGTACTCTTCGGCCCTCGCGATATCGCGGCCGAGGGTGTTGTAGTCCTCGATATCTACGAGAAACTGCGCGAACCCGCTGTGACTCTTCTCCGGCGTAAACGTCAAGATGAAACGGAGCGGCCCCTGGCCGATGGCGGACGCGACATGCGTGACGCCTTCGAGCTCGGCGAGACCTTGCTCCAAGACCGCGACCCGCCTTTCCGTCTCGTCAATGTCCGTGCCGAGCGGCCAGAACACGTCCACGCGGAACTTGGGCGTAGTTGAAGCGGGAAAAAACGTCTTGCCGGTAAACTGGAACCCGTAAAGCGAAACCGCAAAGACGAACAATACGACCGCGACCGTGACCCAACGGAATCGAATGCAAACGGCGAGGAGCCCCTTGTACCCTCTGTAGAACGCAGTGTCGTAGGCGTCCTTGTCTTCTTTCGCCGCGCTCGGCTTCGGGGGCTTGAGGAACCAAATCCCAAGCAACGGCGTGATCGTCATCGCCGTCACCCAACTGAGCGAAAGCGAAATCCCGATCACGGTGAAGAGCGATCGACAGAACTCTCCCGTACTGTCTGGCGACAGGCCGATCGCGGCAAAGGCGATGAGGGCGACGACCGTCGCGCCGAGCAGTGGCGTCGATGTCTGGCTGGTGACCTCACGGGCTGCCTCCTCCGCATCCATGCCCGCATTGATCCGCACCAACATGCCATCGATGATGACGATCGCGTTATCCACCAGCATGCCGAGCGCGATGATCAGCGCGCCGAGCGAGATGCGCTCGAGCGCTACCCCCGCGGGCCCCATGAAGATGAACGTTCCGCAAATCGTCAATACGAGCACGAAGCCAATGATCAAGCCGCTTCGAAGCCCCATGAAGAGCAACAGAACCACGATCACGATGAGAATCGCTTCGAGCAGGTTGATGATGAACGCGTCGATCGCGGTCGTGACCATGTCGGACTGCATGTAGATGACGCCGAGCTCCATGCCGAGGGGCGTCTGACCCTCCAGCTCCGCCAGCCGGGCCTTGATCCCCTCGCCCATGCTGACGACGTTGCCGCCCTTTTCCGTCGACACCCCGATGCCGATAGCTCGGTGGCCGTCAAAGTGGAGCTTGTTCGTTGCGGGATCCTGATAGCCACGCTTAATCTCTGCGATGTCGCGCAAGCGGACCTGCGACTGATCGCCCTTGCTAATGAGGATGTCCCCGAGCTCCTGCGACGTATGGATCAGGGAATCGGGCTGAAGCTTGAGGTACTCGGCGCCTACGTTGACGCGACCCGCATCGACTACGACGCCCTCGGCAACCAACTGCTTGCCGATATCGTCGCTCGAAATTCCAATTTGAGATACGCGTTCCCGGTCGAACTCGATGTAGACGACTTCGGGCAAGACCCCGAAGAGCTCGATCTTCGCGACGTCTTTCACGAGAACCAGCTCACGGCGAAGGAGCTTCGCGAAGTCGTAAAGCTCGCGATAGCTGTATTCGTCGCCGTGGAGCGCCAAGAACACGCCGTAGACGTCGGAATAATCGTCGTTGACCAACGAGGGGCCTGCACCGGGGGGCAGCTTCGACTGCGCGTCGCCGACTTTGCGCCGGAGCTCGTCCCAAATCTGCGGTAGCTCCGCGCTGTCCACGGTCGACCGCATCTCCACCGTGATCGTCGACATTCCAGGGAGGTTGCGCGATTCGAGCCTCTTGATCTTACCGAGCTTCTGGATGGCGAGCTCGAGCTCGTCGCTTACCTCTTCTTCGACTTCATAGGCGGTCGCGCCGGGATACTGCGTGATGACGAGCGCTTCTTTGATGGTGAACTCGGGATCTTCGAGCCGGGGCAACGCGTTGAACGATTTCATCCCGGCGTAGACCGTCACCACAGTGAGGACGATGATCAGCGTTCTGTTTCGAAGCGCAAAGCCGGTGAGATTCATTGCCGGGTCTCGTCCGATTTCTCCATCTCGGTCACGACGCGCCCCTCGGTCAGCAAGTGCACACCGGTCATGGCAATGGCCTCACCGCCTTCGAGGCCTTCCGTGACGACGATGCGATCTCCTCCGGTGATCTTACCGACCGTCACAGACCGCTTCGACACGCTCATCGACTCCTCATCGACCAGCCAGACGAACGGCTCGTCTTGGGCATCCGCGACTACAGCTTGAGCAGGCACCAGGAAATCATCCGGTGCCGTGGTGAGGAGGCCAGTGAGGACCAGCTTCGCGGTCATCCCAGAGAGCACGCCGACCCCCTTGGGCTTCTCCATGGTGAAAGTCGCTCGAAAGGTGCGGGTGTTCGGATCTGCGGCGGTAGCAAGCTCCGAAAGCTTGACCGGGAACTGCCGCCCTGGAAGCGAGGAGAGCTCGACCATCGGCTTGGCCTTCGCATTCCACTGCGCGAGGTTGAGTTCACCGGCTCTTCCAGGCCTTTCGCCAGCCAAGTCCCGTTCTGGCACGTCGACGACCACCTCCATCATGGACTCATCCTGCAAAAGCAGCACGGGCTCACGCGCGGCGACGTTCCGGAAATCGGTGACGAGCTTGCGCGCGATGACGCCGTCGAAAGTCGCCCGTAGCTTCGTGTCTTCCAAAGCCTTCTGCTGGATCCGCAGCTCCGCACGGCTCACGTCGCGTGACCGAGTCGCCACGTCGAGATCCCGCTGCGTGCCGGAGCCAGATGCAAACAGCTTGCTCTCGCGCCGGTACTCTGCGTCCGCGAGTCGAAGGCGCGCGCGCGCCGCCTCGGCCTGAGCCTGATAGTCGCGCGGATCGATGCGTGAGAGGACTTGGCCCTTCCTGACTTGCTGGCCTTCTTCGACGTTCCAATCAATGATCAGGCCGTCGACGTCGAACGCGAGCTCGACCACCTTCTTGGACTTGATCCGCCCTGGGTAGTCCGGCCGCGTGCTCCCGAGCTGGCCGGAGAGCCGGTAGATCTTGATCGGCCGCGGCGGTGGCTCGACCTCAACGACCACCTCTTCCTTACAGGATGCGAGC
>QMMB01000380.1 GCA_003647035.1 Deltaproteobacteria bacterium
GACGGCGATCTGATTTTTTTCCAGTTCGGGGCCACGCAAAAGGTCCACACCGTGATGGCCAACCTACGCCTTCACGTCGCGCGCAAGCTCGGGATGATTCCGGCGACGGGAAGCGCTGGCGAGTGGAACTTCCTCTGGGTCGTCGACCCGCCGATGTTCGAGCGCAACGAAGAAAAGAAGCGCTGGGAAGCCGCGCACCACATCTTCACGCGCCCGCACGACGACTGCATCGAGCTCCTCGATAGCGACCCGGGCAACGTTCGTTGCTATCGCTACGACCTCGTGCTCAACGGCTTTGAGATAGCGGGCGGCTCGATTCGTCTGCACGATCCCGAGGTGCAGAAGAAGGTCTTCGAAGTCATCGGCCTAAGCGACGAGGAAGCGCGCGAGAAGTTCGGCTTCCTGCTCGACGCGCTCACGTACGGCGCCCCGCCCCATGGCGGAATCGCTTTCGGCATGGACCGCGTCGCGATGCTGGCCGCCGAAACGGGGTCGATCCGCGACGTCATCGCGTTCCCCAAGACGCAGCGGGCGAACGACTTGATGACATCGGCGCCTTCGCGAGTGGATCCGGAGCAGCTCCTGGAGCTGAAAATCAAGACGCTCGAGTAGTGTGCGGATCTTTTCGGCCGTGGCCGGCTTAGTGACCTAATTCGTCGCAGGCAGCCTGGTCGCCGTCGTAGCAGTCGGCTTCTAGCTCGGCCTTCGGGGCGAGGTCCTCGGCCTCGATGACCTCGGATGCCGGGTCCGGGGTGGCTGGTTGCTTGGGGCATCCGCAAACTAGGACCCAAAGGATGAATAGCGAGAACTTGCCGTACGTCTTCATTCCCTGACAAGGTGAGTCATTATGAAAGCCGTCGCTACATTCGCGTTCGCCGCCCTATTCGTTCTTGCCGCAACCCTGCCCGCCCTGGGTCAGGGAGAGGGCGGGGATGACATCAAGAATTGTTACAGCGTGCACGGCCAGGCACGGTACGGCGCCCTGGCCTACAAGCACATCGTCATCGTGACCAATCGGTGCGACGTGACGCTGCAATGCCAAGTGTGGACCGACGTGGACCCCTCGCCTAAGCAGTCGACGACCGTGGGGCCGAAGGGCACGAGCGAGACGATCATCCGGAATAACTCGCCCTCTCGAGCCTTCAAGGCCTTCGGCGAGTGCAAGAAGTAACGAGACGTCGCCCGCCCCGCTAGAAGAGCGGGCCGTCTTCCTGCTTGGTGAAGAAGCGTTCGAAGATCGCGTAGCCCTCGGTGAGCTGGTCGAGCTCGGTGTACTCGTTCGGCTGATGTGCCTGAGCCGCGGTGCCGGGACCTAGATTGACGCCGGGAACGCCAATCGCGTCGAAACGCGCTACGTCGGTCCACGCCTGTTTAGTGCGAACGGCGGCGACCCCGCAGGTCCCGAGATGCCGGACGTAGCGATTGTCGGAGTGCGGGCGCCCCGCCGGCGACAGGTCGGCCGGTTCCACTTCGCAGTCGTCGTCCGCAAGCTCCCGCAGCTCGGCGAACGCCTCGTCGGGCGTGCGCCCAGGCGCGAACCGATAATTGACGTTGAGCTCGGTTCGGCCTGGGATGACGTTGCGCGGGCCGCCCCCCCGTATGACGGTAGGCGTCATCACTCCGCGAAAGAGGTGCCCGTCGAGCTCGACATCGTGTGGCTCGCGCTGCTCGAGCTTCGCGAGGAACTTGGCCGCCTTGTAGAGCGCATTGTCGCCCTGCCATGGGCGCGCACTATGTGCGGTGCGTCCGAGGAACGTGAAGGTCGCGTGAATCGTGCCCATCGCGCCGAGCTGCATTTCGTTGTCGCTCGGCTCGAGACAGATCGCGAGGTCGAGCTCGTGCAGCTCGGGATAGGCATCGAGAATGGGCCCGAGACGATTTTCGTCGAAGGGGCCTTCCTCCCGTTCGTAAAAGATCAGGGTGAGATCGCAGGGAAGCGCTGTGAGATCGAGGCGCTCGACCAGCTCGATCATGATGGCCAACCCGGACTTCATGTCGGCCGCACCGGCACCGTAGAGTCGATTGCCTTCGATGCGTGCCGGCCCGTCATGCTCGGTGCGCACGGTGTCGAGGTGCCCGACGAGGGCGATTCGGGGCGCTTTTGGCCGTCGCGCCACACGGACGATCAGGCTGTCATGGAACCGGGAAATCGCGTCGCCGCCCAAGCTGCGGGTCAGGCGTGCCTCGACATGGTCGCACAGCGCCGCTTCCTCCCCGATCGGACTTGGAATCCGAGCGAGGTCGAGCAGCGTGTCGCGAAGCGCATCGGCGATCTCGGTCATTGGCCTGGAGCCTAGCAGGGAGCCCGGACCGAGGCAGCGTTACGTTCGAAAACTAAGCCGGAACCTCCACGCCGCTCGTGAGCCGCCTTTCGAGCTTCTCGACCAAGCGGTTGAGTTGGTCCTGCTGAATCGCGCTGGTGACGAAGTTGGTGACAAATGCGGTGAAGTAGGAAGCGACGTCGAGAATAATCGTGATGATCGAGGTGTCTTGGGCAGGGCCGAGCCCGCTGCGATCTTCGAAGTCCGTTAGCTGGCGGGAGATCTGATAGTCGACCCAGATTCCGTAGATCGCGAAGGTGAGGAGCACAAACAAGAAGTCGAGCCAGAACCCGTGGCCGGTCGGTGTGCGGCCGTCGAGCTTCTGCAGATCTTCGTAAATGCCGTGATACCAAAACGGGAGGTAGATGCCGAGGGTGATGATGCTGAGAACCAATACCAAGGCAGGCTCACGGCGCTCGATGATGGGAGCTGTCATTGCGTCTTCCCTTCCCGCTCGCGCGTTGCGCCACGTCGGCTAAGTTTCGTCCCATGAACGACGCAGCCACGCAAGCGGCCACGATCGGCGTGATCGGCGATGTTCATCTCTTTTGGGACGACGAGGACGTCGCGTTCTTCAACAGCAGTGGGTACGACCTGCTGCTCTTCGTCGGCGACCTGGCCGCCTACACGCAGGTACGCGGACAACGCGTCGCACGTTCGATTCGAGCGCTTCGCACGCCTGCTATGTGCATTCCCGGCAACCACGACGGGCTGCACGCGTTACAACTCGGCGCGGAGATCGCACCGCGCGCGCACCGGCTCCGGAACGCGTTCTGCGAGGGGCAAGCACGACGTTGCCGAAGCCTCGAGAAGGCCCTCGGCGATGTGGAGCTCGTCGCCTACACGCAACGCCGCGTCGCGCCCGCCG
Organism: Deltaproteobacteria bacterium; assembly: GCA_003647035.1. Classification (GTDB taxonomy): domain Bacteria; phylum Myxococcota_A; class Polyangia; order Polyangiales; family Houyiibacteriaceae; genus SG8-38. The sequence continues at coordinate 3,190 of QMMB01000380.1, forward strand.
GCGTTCCGCTCAACATCGTGGTGTGCCGCCCCCATTCGATCGGCGGCCGGCGCCTCGCCTGTCTTCGCTACTTGGACGAAGCCTATGGTGTCGATTCGATGGAATCGTCGGTCGCGCGCTTGAAATCCCTGGTCGACGCCTGCGACGACTCGCCCATCCTGTTCCTCGCCCACAACGGCCCATCAGGCTTGGGTGACCGGGCGGACTCGATCTGGGGCTGCGACTTTCGCAAGAAGGAAGAGGACTGGGGCGACCGCGACCTCGAGGAAGCCGTACGGTACGCCAGCAGCAAAGGCCGCAAAGTGCTCGCCACCGTGGCAGGTCATATGCACCGCAAGACCAAGTCCGGAAAGCAACGGCCGGCCCAGGTGGAGAAGGACGGAGTGCTGTACGTCAACGCAGCGGAGGTCCCGCGTCATCGCAGGGCAAATGGGGTGAAGACGCGGCACCATGTGAAGTTGACGGTGACGGCGGGCAGGGTGACGGCGGAAGACCTCTGGGTCTGAGCGCACCCCTCCATACGAAACCATCGGTGCCGGCAACTGTGTTGTGCGACTGAGTCACCGGAGGACGGCTCGGGACGGGCGTGCTCGCGAATGGGAGCCCCGGCTCTTACCGTACGCGCGTCTTCGCCCCTGCCATCTTCA
>QMMB01000381.1 GCA_003647035.1 Deltaproteobacteria bacterium
CTGCGCACCAGGGACATCATGACCCCGAGCACTGTGATGTTCTCACTCGAAGAGAACACGATGGTGAAGGACGCCATCGCCGAGCGCGGCTCCATGACTTTCTCGCGCATCCCGATATGGAAGGAAACTCCCGACCAAGTGACTGGGTACATTCTGAAAGACCAGTTGCTGCTGCGCGCTGCGCGCGACGAGCTGGATGTGCCTGTCCATGCTTTTTCACGAGAGGCGTTGATCGTGCCCGATACCGTGCCACTGCCTGCTCTGTTCGAGAAGCTCCTCGACCAGCGTGAGCACATCGCCGTGGTTGTCGACGAGTACGGGGGTGTGGACGGCGTGGTCACGATGGAAGACGTTCTCGAGACGCTCATCGGGCTCGAGATCGTCGACGAAATGGACTCGGTCAAAGACATGCGCGCAATGGCGCGAGCCAAGTGGGAAGCGCGCGCGAAGCACATCGAGAATGAGGCCTCCGACCCTCCGACGCAGCGGGATCCCGTTCAAGACTCATGAGGGCCTCGCTCAGGGGTGGTGCTCTTCCTGCGTCGTGTTTCGGTCGATGGGTATACGCATTGAAGCCCGCAAGTTGGCCGAAGCTGCTGGTGCCTGCGATGTTTGGACAGATTCTCGGCGCGACGCGAGTCGGGGGGCTCGACTTGGTCGCGGTGGGATGGGGGCTCGCGTTCACCGTGCTAGGTCTTGGCTTCATCGTGTTGCTGAACGACTGGGGCGACCGCGACGTGGACGTGATCAAACGGAACATGTTCCCCGACGGGGGATCGCCGAAGACAATTCCAGACCGCATCCTCGACTCACGCGCGGTCGGGGCCGCCGGCGTGCTCCTTGGAGGCGCGGCACTCCTGGTTGCGGCCGGCGCCGAGGTCGCCCTGCAGCGGCCGGTCGCGCTCGAAGCGGGCCTTGCCTGTATGCTGGTTTTCGTGGCCTACACCTTGCCACCAGTCCGGCTCAACTATCGAGGTGGGGGCGAAATCTTGGAGATGCTCGGGGTCGGAGCGGCACTTCCACTCTACAACGCCTACCTGCAGGGAGGTGCCATCGCACCGCGCGTTTGGCCGTGGCTCGCAGGGTTCGCCGCACTGAGCCTTGCCAGCGCGGTGGCGAGTGGCCTTTCCGATGAGGAGAGCGACCGGGCCGGGGGGAAGCGTACGGTGGCGTCCGTCTACGGGAACGTCGCAGCCCGAAGACTCACCGAAGGGTGTGTGCTGCTCGGGCTGGGACTCTGGCTCGCCGGATCGTTTTGGAGACCGGATTGGGTCCCTGTCTGGGCAGTGGCGCCTGCTGCGGCGATCGCAGTGTGGAACTTGGTAGGAATGCGGAAGGTGGGCCACGCCGCCGTCACCAATGCGTTTTCCGCCCAATCTGCGTACAAGCGCTTCCTTCATCGAGCGATCTGGCATAGTACGGCAGTGGCCGCGGTGCTCCTGTGGCTACGACCGGAGTTGGCGTGACGGCGTACGCAATCAACGAGCAGAACACCCCGCTGGCAGAGTTAGAGGCCAGGATCGAAGCGTGCCCCTTGGGCGCGTTGACGCTCGATCCGAGTCGACCGTCCGCGACCTCGTTGACCGATGTAGTTTCGAAATTGGCAGAGCCGCCTCAGTTGTCTCACTTGACGGCGTCGGCGGCCGCGGTCGCGGAAGCTCAACTGCAGAGCTTTCCCGAGAACCTGTTCTGGGATTTCGATTTCTACTTGAGCTCTATTCATCGCCATGCGTCGGGCACATCTGACTACGCTGGGTACCTGAAGAACGCGACGCGCATCACCGTTGGTCTGATGAACCTATACGGTCAACAGTCGGTGATTCGCTTTCGGTATGTCCACGACTTCATGTACGGGTTTGATTGGGCCCGTTGGGTTCGCCGTGACCCGGCGGGGCGCGGAGGGGTGGAACCGTTCGGCCTCGACTTCTTGCGGCAGACCGAAAGCCGAGGTCGGGACATCATTTCCCTGGTCGAGGCCGATGACGACTGGTACCCGAGGTTGGCCGACGGCGATGCACGAAACCCGTTTTCATTTTCTCGCCAGGCGGATGACGAGTTGTCTCTCTACCGGCTTCTTGCCGAGCGAGGGGACGTGCCAGTCGAAGCGTGGCGCCTCGACGCCCGGCCTGACGCGAATCGAGATTTCGACAAGGTTCGCGACGAGGCAGCTGGGTTGCTCCGCTCGAGCCGCTAGAGTTTCAGAAGCATCGCGGCCATCCAGAGCGCCAGCAACAGATGTGCCGCCACGCTCGACCACCAAGCGGCGCGGAACGGATCCGCGGCCCTCGCGCCGACCAGCAGCGGCAATAGCGGAACGACGGCGACGACCGCTTTGACCGGCACCGAAACCCACGGTGTCCACAAGAAAATGCCGAATGCTGCGAAGGCGATTCCGGCGGATGCAAAGCGACGCGCGGACTGAATCCCGTTCCGAACGGGCCACGTCCTCTTCCCGGCGCGGGCGTCGTCGTCGACGTCAGGAAGAGCGGTCAAGACGTTGCCGCAAACGCCGAGAAGGGCGGCCGGCGCGATCAGCCAATCCGGCGCGAACACGCCCTCGGCTTGCATGTAATAGCCGAGAGACGGGAGCCCCACACCCACACCGATTCCCTGCAAGAGCTCGCCGCCGCCGCGATAGCTCAAGCGCGCCGGCGCGAAGCTATAGAGCCACATGAGCAGCAGGGCGGCGAGGCCATAGACGGGGATCCACGGGCGCCCGGCGAGGACCAATGCGCAGGAGTAGATCAGCAGTAGAAGGGCCGCGGCTCCCGCTGCGCGCGCGATCTGTCCGGGTAAGAGCTTGCCGTCCGGAATGACGCCAGAGCCCCCGGACAGCATCGTGCGCCGTCCGCTGTCGGCCTCACGGTCGGCGAAGTCGTTGGCGAATATCACGAACAGGTGATCCAGCGCGCCCCACAATAGTGCTGCTACGAACCAAAGTCCGCTGAAGCGTCCGGTCACGTGCCAGGCCGCCACTTGTCCGAGCACCAAAGGCATGGCGATGTTGACGTGCGCGAGCGGCCGGGACGCTTGGATCCAGCTTCTGATACCGGTCACATCCCTCGATATCACGTTTCGATCCTGCTAGGTGTTTGGCGTGCACGCGCCCCTTCGGGAACCCCTTACACGGCCCGTTCAGTTCTTCACCGGCAAGGGTGGCGTGGGGAAGTCCACGGTCCTGGGCGCGGTCGCCACGTCTGCCGCGCGCTCGGGCAAGCGGCCGCTGATCGTCGAACTCGGGCTTCACACCTCCTCGTCGCGATTGTTTCATGGTCCAGTCGTCGGCTACGAACCCGCCGAGGTCGCGTCGGGTGTGTATGCGACGCGGGTTCAGTTCGAGCCCGCGCTGGTGGACTACATGACGTCGCGACTCAAGCTGCGGCCCATTGCGACCCTCGTCGCTCAGAATACTTCGCTACGGCGTCTGTTCATGGCGGCTCCGGGAGTGGACGAGCTCGTGACCCTGCACCGGGTTGCACAGCTCGCTGCCAATGAACGCTGGGGCCCGATCTTGGTGGACCTCGAATCGACGGGGCACGCGCTGATGTTCTTCGATCTCCCAGGCGTCCTCGAGGTCTTCCTCAAAGATGGACCCTTGCGCCAAGTACTCGATAGCGCGAGCGCCCTCGTCCGCGACGAGCAACGATGCGCGGTCCACATCGTCACAGTCCCGGAGCCCTTGGCTGTCAATGAAACGCTCCAACTCTACGCGCGGCTTCGCGAGCGCAAAGACCTGCACCTCGGTTGTTTGTTCATCAATCGCATCCCGCGCGCCTGGCTCGACGAGGAGGAGCAGCGGTTGGTAAGAGC
>QMMB01000382.1 GCA_003647035.1 Deltaproteobacteria bacterium
AACAGCCACTGCGAACGCAAAGCTAGTTCAGTACAACGAGATCACCGAAGCAAACGCCGACAGCTTCCACTTCCACGGCGACCCCGCAAGCCATCCCCTAAGCGCTGTCATCGTCGTCCCGAACGACGAGAAGACTGGCGTTTTGTTGAGGGGCCGCTGGGTCGACGACGCGGCGCGGCAGCTCCTCCGCCCCGCCCAGGTCGTCGAGGGGCTGAACGCCCAGATTTTCCGCTTCGAACGAGTCCTCCAGATCATCGTGTGGACGGTCGGCCTCGCGACGGCCCTCATGTTCTTCCTCGTGGTGGTACTGTCATGGCGTCTTCGCGCCGACGAGCTCCGCACGATGACGCGCTTGGGTTGCAGCCGCTGGAAAGGCATGCAGATCATGGGCGCCGAGATGCTCCTGATGGTTGGTACAAGCGTGGCACTGGCTGCGCTCTTCGGGTTCATGCTCGCGTACTACGGAGAAACATGGCTTCAGAATTTGGTCTTGCGGGGTTCTTGATGGTGTTCCGCCGTGCGACGCAGTCCGCACGCGTGATGACCTTTCTCACGCTCCTCGCGGCTGGCTGTTCGATGAAGGACGCAGAGCAAGCGCCGGCGCGCACCGAGCAGCACCAGGCAACCGTCTTCACCGTCAACTACCCCCTCGCGTACTTCGCCCAACGCCTGGCGCCTGAAAATGTCAACGTGGTCTTCCCTGCGCCGCCTGACGTCGATCCTGCATTTTGGAAGCCCAGCCCCGAGGCGATCGGTCGATTCCAAGGCGCGGACCTGATCCTCCTCAACGGTGCGGGCTACGCACGCTGGGTACGCCACGCGACGCTCCCGAAATCACGCATGGTGGTCACCGCTAAGGGTTGCCGCGATACCTTCCTGCCAGCGCAACAAACGGCGTCGCACCAACACGGACCTGACGGCAAGCACGCACATGGCGACACCGCCTTCACCACCTGGCTCGATCTGCGCCTTGCCCTTTGCCAGGCCAGCCGCGTCCGTGAGGGTCTGATTCAGCTGGCGCCAGCAAGCGAGGAGGCGATTCATGGTCGCTTCGCGGCGCTCGAACATGATTTGACTCAGCTCGACACACGCCTGCGCGCGGTTGCCAACACCTGGCGCGACCAACCGATGCTCGCGTCCCACCCGGTCTACCAGTACCTCGCAGAGGCCTATCGACTTCGCATCGAGAGCATGCACTTCGAGCCAGGCGAAGCACTCACGCCGAAAGACCTTCGAGCCGTGGACGCTCTTCTCGAACGCCATCCGGCAAAGCTCATGCTCTGGGAAGCGCAGCCGCTTCCGACAACCGAACAGCAACTCCGCAATCGAGGAATCACTATCATCGTGGTCGACCCCGCCGCCCAACCACCCAGCGACGGCGACTTCCTCACCGTGATGACCGTCAGTGTCGAACGCCTCACCTGCGCGACAGGAACCGAGGCATGCCGGTGATCGTCCGCGCCCTACTGCTCGCACTGGCGTTTTCACTCACGACCGCTCCCGCATCGGCCGACGCCGTCATGATCACGCGCGCTATGACTGCCAACACCATCATGGAGGCGTTCATCGACGACGACGCCATCGTGGTCGAGCTCGAGATCGACGCCACCGACGCGGTCGCCCTACGCGAGCTCATCGTGTCGGCCTCCTCCGCGACGAATCTGCCAACCCAGATACCGACGGACGCCGGCCTCTCGATCCGCGCCGACGGCCGCCAGTTGAAGGGCACCATCGAGAAATTCGCCCGCCGCAAGCGCGTCGATCGCGACGAGGTCACCGGCGACCCCCTCCCTGGTGAGGGACCCGAAGACGTGGTCTTTCTCCAACTCCACTATCCGCTACGCGCGCAGCCCGACGAAATCATCTTCGAACCCGTACTCACGGCGGAAGGCTACGCAGCAACCAACATCGGCTTCGTCGTCTATCACCACGGCATCGCCGTAAACGACTTCCGATATCTAGCAGCAGGCGAGGCGCTCACCTTGGACTGGAATGACCCTTTCTACACTCGTTTTGCCCGCCGAACGCTGAATCGCAAGTACGGCAGCCCGATGAACGTCTTCCTCTACATCGAGCCGTTCGAGGTCCGAAAAGAGTTCGTCGTTCGCCCACTCGACCTGGCGCGCTTCATGGACATCGACATCAAGGCTCACCAGTCGATCCCCGCCGACCAACGGGACGAGATCCTACAGAAACTCGCGGCTTTTTTGAAGAATCGAACCCGGGACAGTATCGACGGGGAGCGGCTGGAGCCGGTTCTTGACCGTATCCATTTCCTCAAACGGGGACTGCGCATGACCCGCGTCGTCACGCCCGACGAACCGATCGACGGCACGAATGCCATCATCGGCGCCATCTTCGTGTACCCCGTCGACGGCATCCCCAAGGACGTGCGCCTCACCTGGGATCTCTTCGACGACCGCATCAGTCGTGTGCCCGCCTCGGCAACGGACGAAGCCGGCCCGATGCCCTCGTTCCTCACCCCCGACGACCCGGAGCTGCACTGGGTCAATTACCTCAAAGGAACCGCCCTCCCCGGTGAGCTCGAAGTCGTGGTGCCGCAATCGTATGTGTCGGTGTCGATGGCCCTACTTGGCGCGATCCTCCTTGCCCTCGGGTTGCTGGTCGTGGCAGCCCGTCGGCGTTCGTGGGCGCTGGGGCTCGTCGCGCTCGCACTCCTTGCCGGAGGCTGGCTCGCCCCCCCGGTTCGCGCGATCCAGGTCCCGGTGCCTGCAAGCATCCGAACTCCATCGGGCGAGGAAGCGGCCCCGACCATCCACGCCCTGCTTTACAACGTCTACCGCGCCCTCGACTTCCGCCAGGAAGAGGTCGTCTTCGACCGGCTGGCGCAGAGCTTATCGGGCGACGTCTTAGAGAGAGTCTACCTCGAGATGCGGAAAGGTCTCCGGCTCGAGAATCAGGGCGGGGCTCGCGTTCGGGTTCGCGAGGTCGAGTTGCTCGACGTCACCCCACAGGAGTCGACCGAACCCAACACCCTCCGCTACCGCACCCGATGGAATGCGACCGGCTCCGTCGGCCACTGGGGCCACACCCACCTGCGCACCAACTCCTACGACGCGCTAATCAGTCTCAACCGCCCCGGCAGCCACTGGAAAATCGCCGACATCGACATCCTCGAAGAACAGCGGGTCATCGCCGGCCAGCGCTAGCGCCCGTTGCCGGGGCTCTCGCCGCGCCAACTACTTGCCTTGTCCTACTCGCTTGATAAGGTGCCGGACCCGATTAGAGAACAATCCTTTTGGAGGGGCACATGTACAAAATAAGCTGGGTACTTCTATTGGCTGTCAGCCTGATGCTGGCCGCAGGTTGTAAGAAAGACGAGCTGAGGGCTAAAGATGCCCGCATCGCAGAGCTCGAGGCGCAAGGCCAAGAGACCGGGGTGTCGTACGATCAATGCAAGAAAGATCGCGAGAACCTCAACAAGCTCGTGAAGGGCTACACAGGCGAAATCAATGCCATGGAAGCTGCCCTCGCCGAGGCTGCCGCCCGCGAAGCACGCGCCGCGAAGCGCCTCCAGGAGTACAATTCCATGCTCAAGCAGCTGAAGTCGATGATCGACTCCGGCAAGCTCACCGTCCGCATCGTGCGGAACAAAATGGTCATCGAGCTGCCTGAGGCGGTTCTATTCGCCAGCGGCAGAGCCAAGCTCAAGAAGGACGGCATTCGCGTTCTCGCCGAGCTCGGCCCCGTGCTCGCAAGCCTCGAGGGCCGCGACGTCCAGGTGGGTGGTCACACCGACAACAAGCCGATCAAGACCAAGCGCTTTCCCTCCAATTGGG
>QMMB01000383.1 GCA_003647035.1 Deltaproteobacteria bacterium
CTCTCCCATCGCACCGCGCCTGTCGAGGTCCGCGAGAGGCTCGCTGTCGCCCCGAATCGCCTCGAGCAAGAGCTCCGCGAAATTGCAGCCAACGGACGGCTCGACGAAGCGCTGTTGATCTCGACTTGCAATCGGGTGGAGCTCTATGCGACGAGTGCCAACCCGATCGCGGCATCTCGAGTCGCCAAGGAAGCGCTCGCTAGACGACTTCCAGAGACGGCCGGCGTCGATGTTCTCTACCAGGAGCGTGGAGTCGACGTGGTCCGCCATATCTTCCGGGTCGCGTCGAGCCTCGACTCGCTGGTCGTCGGCGAGCCCCAGATTCTGGGCCAGGTGAAAGAGGCGTTCGACGCAGCGAAGGGTGCCGGCACGATGGGCACCCTTCTCGGCCGTTGCTTCACCCAAGCATTCGCCACGGCGAAACGAGTTCGCAGCGAAACCGGAATCGCCGAAGGCACGGTGAGCATCAGTTCGATCGCATCCGAGCTGGCAAAGAAGATTTTCGGCAACCTCGAAGGCCGCCAAACACTCTTGCTCGGCGCCGGAGAGATGGGCGAGGCCGCCGCGCGAAGTCTCCGTCAAACCGGGACGAACCTCCATGTCATGAACCGCAGCGAAGACCGAGCGCGCGCGCTCGCCGAAGCATGCGGTGGGCGGGCCGTCCCGTACGAGCGGCTCGCCATGGAGGTCGCCGACGCCGACGTCGTCATCGCGTCCACGGCAAGCCCGAAGTTCATCCTGACGCCAGAGCTGATGAAGTCCGTCATTCGGACGAGGCGACGTCGACCGCTGTTCGTCATCGACATCGCCGTTCCTCGCGACGTCGACCCGCGTGTCGGGAACATGGACAACGTGTTCGTCTACGACGTGGATGACCTGCAGCAGGTTGCCGAGGAGAACCTCGCCGCACGGACGCGAGAAGTAGAGCTCGCCGAGCGCATCGTCGAAGAAGAGGTCGACGCGTTCTCGAGATGGCGACGTTCGCTCGAGCTCGCCCCCACAATCGTCGCGCTCCGGAAACAATTTGGGCAGATTGCAGACGAAGAGCTCAAACGCGCCCTTCCCCGGCTAGAAGGTCTGAGTGAGTCCGATCATGCCGTTCTAGAAGCCATGGGGCGCTCCATGGTGAACAAATTGCTTCATCAGCCGATGACCCAGCTCAAGGCGGGCGCTGGGGAGCCGGACGGCCCGTTCTTGATCGACGCGGTCCGGCGTCTGTTCGCGATACCCGCAGACGAACCGGCACACACAGAGCCCTCGACCGAAGGGGGTCGGGAGGCCAAGGTCGCCCACCTGGCCGCCGCGGGAACACGACCCACGAGCGAATCGAAGTGAAACTGCGCGCCGCCACACGCCGGAGCAATCTTGCTCTGCGGCAGACCCGCTGGGTCGGCGAACAGCTACGCCGCCACTTCCCAGGGCTCGTCGTCGAGGAGGTCCACGTTGAAACCAAAGGCGATCGAATCCAGGATCGCCCCCTCGCCCACGTCGGCGGCAAAGGGCTTTTCGTGAGCGAGGTCGAGGCAGTGGTCGTGCGCGGCGAAGCAGACTTCGCTGTTCATTCATTGAAAGACGTGCCCGGCGACGTTCCGTTGGCTGAGGGAATGGGCATCCTCAGCGTGCCGGTTCGTGAAGACCCACGGGACGCGCTGATCACGGTCGAGGGCACCGATTTGGCGTCGCTCGGGCGAGGCGCCAAAGTCGGGACGACCTCACGGCGTCGCGTCGTGCAGCTTCAGCGCCAGCGCCCCGATCTCGAGTTCATCCCGTTGCGCGGAAACATTGAAACCCGCCTTCGCAAGCTTCGCGAAGGTCACTGCGACGCCATCGTCCTCGCGGTGGCCGGACTAGCGCGCACGGGCGTGCTCGCGGAAACGCCTCATGTTGTTCTTCCCCCGGATATTTGCTTGCCTGCCGTCGGCCAAGGCGCGCTTGCCATCGAGGGCGCGTTGAGCGACGCAAGGCTGAGCGAACAGCTCAAAGCGATCGAAGATCCGACCTCACGCATTCGGATCACGGCAGAACGGGCGATGCTGCAGAAGTTGGAAGGCAACTGCCATTCGTCGATCGCCGGCTACGCGAGCGCTGCAGAGGGCAGGCTCCAGCTCGACGCGATGGTGGCCTCATACGATGGTGACCGAATGCTGTCGGCCACGTCCGACACGTACCTCGATCTCACCTCGCCGGACGCGATTCAACAAGCACAGCAGTTGGGCGAGGACGTGGCCGAGCATCTGCTGTCACAGGGTGCCCGCGAGTTGATCCGCCAGGCCGAGCTCTTGGCAGTGCAGAATCAGTTGACCAGTAACTGAGCGTCGGTTAGCGGCGCATAGCCCAGGATTCGGGCTACGCCGCCCATCGATTGCTCGAGCCACGCGTCGCCGCCTTCACGTCCCACGCTCGCCACGTACACGGTCTCCCCGTCGAGAGACAACTCGCGCACGTCGACGCTCTGTCCCTCGAGCACGCCGGGCAAACGCCCGCTGAACGCCGCGGAGCTCATGAGGGGGGCGACGGCACCAAGCGCCTCGCAGACCGAGCGCTCGCCAGCCCCGGCGACCAGCAACCCATTGTCGATGGCCACGACGACGGCATCGAGCTGGCCTTGCGAGCGAGAGTGCTCGAGCTGAAGACACAGTGCGCGGTACGGATCCTGACTTCGGCGTGTGCGGCGTTCGTTCATGAGGGCTCCCTGTCAGATGTAGGTGTATGTAGCCTATTGTCCTACGGCTGGAGGGGCAAAGATTCTGCAGAAACCAGCGATTTCCGCGAGATCGACACCCCGTGCTGGGCTGCTAGAGTCGCGCTGCAATGAGTCTCGCGGACGTGCTTCGCAGTCACCGTGTGGTGGTAACCGTCGGCAGCGGCGGAGTCGGAAAGACCACGACAGCGGCGGCCATGGCCGTGCATGCTGCGATGGAGGGCCGCAAAGTCCTCTGCCTCACCATCGACCCGGCGCGGCGCCTCGCCAATAGCCTCGGACTCGACGAGATGAGGACCAGCGAGCAGGCCGTTCCTCTCTCCCTCTTCGAGAGCCACGGCCTCGAGTGTAAAGGCGCGCTCTCCGCGATGATGCTGGACACAAAGCGCACCTTTGATGCGCTCGTGGCCAAGCACGCGTCCGACGACGAGGCCCGAGACCGCATCTTGAACAATCAGATCTATCAGTACGTCGCGAGCTCGCTGGCAGGGACCCAAGAATACATGGCGATGGAGAAGCTCCACGAAGTTCGCAAGGATCCGAAGTGGGACCTCGTCGTACTCGACACCCCCCCCACGTCCAACGCGCTCGACTTCCTTGCGGCGCCCGAGCGACTCATCGATGCGATCGACTCACCGGCGATGCGCTGGTTCCTGCAGGTCTTCGAAGGCGCGGGCAAAGAAGCGTTCGGCCTAGTCGGTCGCGGCGCAACCGTGCTGCTCAAGGGCATCGGCAAGATCACGGGTCTGGCGTTTCTAGAACAGGTCGCCGAGTTCGTCGGCGGGATCAACGACCTATTTGGCGGCTTCAAAGAGCGGGCGGAGCAGGTCTCCGACGCGCTTCGGAGCCCAGAGGTCGCGTTCGTGTTGGTGACCAGCCCAGACCCTCTCGCCATCGGAGAAGCCCGGTTTTTCAGCGACAAACTCCAGGATGCAGGAATGAACCGTGCGGGGATCATCGTCAATCAGGTGCATGCACTCATCGACGAGCCCACCGTGTCCACCGAGGAGCAAGTGCTCGCTCTAGGCAACGCGTTGCCCAAGTCGATCGACGGCGCGGAGCTCCTGCCGCGGCCCGGCAACGCACCGCGGCCA
>QMMB01000384.1 GCA_003647035.1 Deltaproteobacteria bacterium
ATTCCGGTGGCTCCAACCACCGCAACTTTGAGTCCCTGAGCCATAGGCGACGGCTATAGATTAGCCCCGCAGACGCGGCAAGCTGGCCCATCGCCTTCTCGCGTATCATGCCTTCGGCAAGGAGCATCCCTGAGTCTTCATCCGTACAAGGTCGTCATTGGGGTCGCGGGCATTCTCTTCTGTTCGGGCACCACCCAATCTCATGCGCAGGCGCCGCCTGAGGATGAAGCGAACATTCAACCCGAGGTGACCCCCGAGGTTCCCGCGGAGGAACCCGATGATGCTGCCGCCGAGGCGCTTCGCTCGCTCTATGTGCCAGGCGGACTAACCTCGGCGCAGGCGGTCACTCAAATCGTGGCGACGTCACCGGACCTCGATCGAACCAAGACCCTGCTGCTCGATGCAAAGGGTGGCGCGATGCAGGCGATGTCGGGTTTAGTCCCGTCGCTCTTTCTGGTCGGCCGCTACTCCCGTCTGAGCCCGGTCGAAAACCCGACCTTCGACATCCCGGGCGTCGGCCCTTTGACGTTCCCCTCGCTGACTCAACAGCTCGCAAGCGACGCGACACTGGTGTACTCGTTCACGGACTCCTTGGCGGAGGCGCTGCCCTCGTACCGGGCTGCCAAGAAGAACAAGGTGGCCGCCGAGTATCAAATCGAAGCGGAGCGCAACGATGTCGCCTTCCTGCGATGGCACACGTACTACGAGTTTGCCCGTGCGGAAGCCAATCTCGGGGGCGCCCACTTTGCGCACGAAGCCGCAGAGTCTCAGCGGAAGGAAACCGAGTCACTGGTGGCGGCTGGCTCGGCCGCGCGCGTCGATCTCATGCGAGTCGAGGCGCAGAAAGAGGCTGCAAACGTGGCCGTCGAACGCGCCAAGCTCGGCCTCCAAGTTGCCACGCGATCGCTGCAAGCGCTGATGCACACCGAGGAACTGCCGACGCTCGGGGAGGATCTCTCAAAGCCGGTGGCGGCGATACCGGCCGAGACCGAACAAGCGCTCAAGGAGCGAGCGTTTCGGGAGCGCCCGGATTTGCTAGCGTTGCGCACGTACAGCGAAGCGAGCAAGCACGAGCTTCGGTCGGCGATTGGCGGCCGGATGCCCGACCTGCTGATTCGGGGCAGCGCCCAATATTCGGACCCGAATCTCCGCGTCATCCCGCAGCAGGACGGGTTCGAAGCGACGTGGGAGGCCGGGGCGGTGATTCGATGGTCGCCAAACGAGACCACTCGCGCGCAAGGTCGCGCCAAGCAGCTCCAGGCCCAGCTCCAGCGCGCACACGCCGATGTCATTGCGCTTCAAGACCTCATTCGCGTCGAGGTCGCCCAGGGGTATCACGGCGTGTTGGCGGCACGGTCGGCGATGGCCTCGGCGAGGCTCGGCCTGAGCGCCGCTCGGGAAGGCTATCGCGTCACACGTGAGCAACTTCAGGCCGGCGTCGTGAACACCACCACCTTGCTGCAAGCGCAAGCGGAGTTGATCCGCGCGCAGGTCGACGTCGTCGATTCTGCGATCGGGTTGCGGGTCGCGAGCGCGCAGTTGCGTCGCGCCATCGGGGAGATGCCCTGAGGTGGCGGTTGTTGTTGCGGCTGCCGTGATCATCCGGGATGGCCGCGTGCTGCTCACGCGCCGCACCGAAGGGCAGCATTTAGCGGGCCTGTGGGAGTTTCCCGGAGGCAAGTTGGAGCAGGGCGAGTCTCCCGAAGAGGCCTTGGTACGCGAATGCCAGGAGGAGTGCGGCATCGAGGTCGAGGTCGTCGAGATTCTGGACGTGACGCATCATCGGTATCCCGACAAAGACGTCTTGTTGCTGTTCTATCGATGCGAGCTCCGCGCCGGCGAAGTGCGTCACTTGCAGGTCGCCGACCACGCATGGGTCGCGCCCGAAGAGCTCGACGACTATCCGCTTCCCCCCGCCGATGAGCGCGTCGTGGCGCGCATCCGGGCGCTCGAGCTCTGAGCGGCGCTTAGCGGGTGCGTGCGCCTTCGATGATGATCTGGCGGACCAGGCTGCCTTCGTCGGCCGGCATCGATACGGGGATGGCGAGAATGACGATGCGCGAGCCGGTCACGACCGACTCGTGCTCGTACAGCATGCCTTTGCGCACCTCGCGTGGCTTGCCGAACATCTCGGTGAGCTGCTTGATGGTCGGCTTGGCCTCGACGAGGTCGAACTTGATCTGCGTCACGCGACCGGCAGGCGTGGTCAGGGTGACGCGGTAGCCATCGTAGTGCATCAGGGCTTGGCTTTTCGTCCGCGCCATGATCACGCCTTCTATCTCGGCGGCGATGTAGTCCACGGCGGCTCCAGGCTGGGTCATCGCCCGCGTTCCAGCGCGGACATGGCGAAGCGCGGCGTCGTCTCCCCGGGCGCTGTTCCCAGCCGACTCGCCGTCTGAGCCCTGTGCGGGCGCCTCGCCGCGCGAGCAGGCCATCAAACCGAAGACACAGCAGAGCAACAACAAGAGGAAAGGGTGCTTCAAGACATCAGCTCCTGGCTGCTGTTTGTACCGCGAAACCCGTAGGCGCCAAAAAGAACGCCAGTGGCGTCAGTGCCGGGCGAGGGCGTCGGCGACTGTGCCGCTGCCGCCGGTCCGGATGCGGACCGCGAAGGGCTCGCGCTCGCTACCGATCCGTTCGAGGGAGGGGGCGCCGCCAAAGAACCCGCTGGCGGCTTGCTCGAGCGCTGGTTTGTAGGCGTCGTAGGTGGCGTCCCCGTTCGGAGCGGCCAGGCGATCCTGCACCCGGAAGAGCAGTTCATCGGTCGCAAACTCGAGGCCGAGGCTGCTCTCTTCTTCGAGAAGGCGGCATGCGTTGAGCGCGCGGCGGAAGGCGTCGTCGATGCCGGCCTGCAAGTCACCCTCGAAGCCCCGCTTGCGGCTGTAGAGCAGCCCGGGGCGGTTGTCGGCGACGTCGAGGTAGTAGTCGGACTGATGGCCGATGAGAACGACGCCCGGCCCCTGTGGGACGTGGGCGTAATCTGCGACGTCGATCAAGAGCTCGTCGGTGATTTTCTTGGCGCGAATCCATTCATGAAAGACGGGGATGAGCTTCTCTAGCTCGATTTCACCGGCTCTCGCGTAGACCTTCACCTGAAACTTCGTTGCTTGCATGGGCCTTACTCCGCCGCGGCGGCGGCTGCTGCTTCGGTGAGACGCTGGTAGCACGCGTGCGCTTCGTCGAGAAACAACTGCGATTCGTCGAGCGTTCGGTGTGCGGTCTCTTCGTTGGCGTTCTTGTACGACTTGTCGGCGTGCATTTTCAGCAAATACGTGGCGAACTTCCCCTTTGCGAAGGGGTCGTGAAAGAGCTCCGTGTCGTGCAGGTGAGTCTTGAAGTTCGAGACGACATCATCCGCGTCGTCTTTGACCTGAACCTCGAGGTGCCGAACCAGCGCCTTGGCGGCCGTCACCATCGCGGTGAACGCGCCGGTTGCCGCGTCCTCGGCTTTGCCCGCCTCGAGTGCATCTTGCGCGTCGTGGAGCTGCTGCTCGGCCTCTTGGAGCCCGAACTCGACGAACGGCACGATCTCGCCAGCGCACTCGCCGACGCCGATGTCGCCGATCGTGTATTCACGTGGGTTGCCCCAGTCGCTGTAGTAACTCGGATCGTCCTCGTAGGCGGGCGGCTTCTGAATGGGTGCGAGGACCTTGCGGAACTCCCTCTTACCGACGCGCGCCATGAACGCCTGGAAGCTTTCTTCGCCCTCGCGGTTGGTGAGATAGTGCTCCGTGATCAGCTCGACGGCCTTCGGGATGTTCTTCGACGGGACGGCGCCCACCACCAAGCC
>QMMB01000385.1 GCA_003647035.1 Deltaproteobacteria bacterium
CAATGCAGTATCAATGCCCATGGTCAACGAAGTGGCTGGCGTTGGGCGAGTGCCGGAAACATGATCCTATTGGACGATGTGAGCAAATCCTACGCTGTTCGCGGGGAGCGCAAGGTCATCGTGGAGGGCCTTTCGGCCAGGATTTCGGATGGCACCCGGCTCGGGCTGCTTGGCCGGAACGGCGCCGGAAAGTCGACCCTTATCCACTGCATCACAGGGCTCGCGAAGCAGAGCGAAGGCAGCATCGAGGTTCTCGGCTTCGATACACTTCACGACTTCCGTACGACTCGCCGACTGGTGGGCCTCGTCCCGCAAGAGATCACTTACGACCCTTTCTTCACGCCCCTCGAAAGCCTGATGATTCAAATGGGGCTCATGGGGGTCGAGCCAAATCGCGTGCGAGCTGAAAACCTGCTCAAGACGTTTGCACTGGACGAGAAGCGCGATGCGTACACGCGCACGCTGTCTGGCGGCATGAAGCGGCGACTTTTGGTGGCCCAGGCACTCGTCCACGAGCCTCGGCTGCTGTTTCTCGACGAGCCTACCGCCGGCGTGGACGTCGAGCTTCGTCGCGAGCTCTGGCAAGAGGTGGAAGGACTACGCGCGGCGGGGACCACGATCGTGCTGACCACCCACTACATCGAAGAGGCGGAGCGGCTCGCAGACCGCATTGGCATCCTGCACAAGGGGCAGCTCCTGCTGCTCGAAAGCCGGGACAGCCTGATGGAACGGCACGATGGACGCTCGCTCGAAGACATCTACTTGGAGCTGATCCGCAAAGCGGACGGGAGGCCCGCCCCGTGAACACGATCGCGCTCAAGACGCTTTTCATCAAAGAGATTCGCCGCTTCAGCAAAGTATGGCTGCAGACGGTGCTGAGCCCATTGGTGACGACGAGCCTCTACATCTTGGTGTTCGGCGTCGCGCTTGGCTCCCGATTGCGCGAGATCTCGGGCGTACCCTACATACAGTTCGTGGTCCCCGGCCTGGTGATGATGACGATGGTGCGCGACTCCTTCATGAATACCTCCTCGAGCCTGTTCCAGTCGAAGATCAACGGAACGATCATCGACATCTTGGTGGCGCCCTTAGGGGCGTTCGAGATGCTTCTGGCGTACGTCGGGGCTGCGATGATCCGGGCCGTGATCGTCGGCTCACTCGTGTATCTCGTGGCGCTGTCGTTTACGTGGTTTCCACTGCACCACATCGGCTGGACGGTTTTCTTCACTGTCTTCGTGACGGCAACGCTCGCCCTCTTAGGAATCGTCGCGGCACTTTGGGCCGAGAAGTTCGATCACCTCGCGATCTTCCCGAACTTCGTCTTGCTCCCGTTGGCCTTCCTCGGCGGCGTCTTCTACTCGATCGATCTCCTCCCGGAGCCGTGGCAGACCGTGAGCCGCTTCAACCCACTCCTTTACATGGTCAACGGGCTTCGGTACGGCTTCCTCGGGGTGGCCGACGTGTCTCCCGTCACGAGCGCGGGGGTCGTTCTCCTGTCGTTCTTGGTCCTCCTCGGATTGGCGAGCGCGCTGCTTCGCAGTGGCTACAACCTGCGAAGTTAGTCATCATGGGCGTGCAGAGATGAGCAGCAGCAACTACTTCGCGGATCCCGAGGCACGCGCGTTCTTTCAGCGGCGCGTCGCCGTGTTCGGGATCATCGGCGCAATGCTCGGAGGTACCGCCCTGCTCTTCCGGGTGATCATGGGCGTGCTGTTTGGGTTCCTCGGCGAAATGCTCGTCGACCCCGGATTTCTAATACACGCGGCCGCAATCGTGCCCCTCATCGGCGTGTGGCTGATCTGCCGGCGTGGCGAACTGTCGGTGAATGCGATCCACGCTGTCGAGAACACGGGGATCTTTCTTACGAGCGTCGGATACATCGGCATGGGGCTCGACATCCGGCCCGAGGTCGGCGCCGACACGATCACCGCGTTCATCTTGGCGTTGATCATGTTTGCCCGAAGCGTGTTCGTGCCGAGCTCGGCCAGGCGAACGACGATCCTCGGCATCCTCGTCGGCATCCCGCTCGTTGCGGCCATGTATTGGCACTACCTAGGCGTAGACCTCGAGATTTGGCGTAACTTCGGCTATGACGCCACCTCCCACAGTCGCGTTGCCGCCTCGCAGGCAATCATCACGACCATGTGGTGGACGCTCACCATCGGTCTCGCCGCCCTGGCATCTCGCGTGATTCACCGGTTGCGCAAAGAGATCAGCGACGTTCAGAAACTTGGGCAGTACAGTCTCGAGCGGAAGCTCGGCGAAGGAGCGATGGGCGTCGTGTACGAGGCGAAGCACGGCATGCTAAAGCGTCCAACCGCGATCAAGCTCCTCCGTCCGGAGGTCGCCGATCGGGATGCTCTGGATCGTTTCCGGCGAGAGGTGCAACTGACGGCAAAGCTCACCCACCCCAACACCGTCACGATCTATGACTATGGGCGGACGCCGGAGGGGCTGTTCTACTACGCGATGGAACTGCTCAGCGGGGCGACACTGACGCAGGTGGTCGACGCAGGCGGCCCTCAGCCGGTCGAGCGGGTCGTTCGCATCCTCCGTGACGCGGCACTTGCGCTCAACGAAGCGCACGACATCGGCTTGATTCACCGGGACATCAAACCGAGCAACATCATGCTAGCGCGCCAGGGGGGCGTTCCCGACGTCACGAAGGTGCTGGACTTCGGTCTCGTGAAGAACCTCGGAAAGGTCGACGACCTCGACCAGACCAACACGATGTCGATCAAGGGAACGCCGCATTACTTGAGCCCCGAGGCGATCCAAGACCCTCAGGGGATCGACGCGCGGACGGATCTCTATGCCCTCGGAGCGGTCGGCTATTACCTGCTGGCGGGACGCCACGTCTTCGAAGGGAAGACGATCATGGAGATCTGCCTGCACCACTTGCATACGAAGCCCCTCCCGCTTGCAGAGGTATGCGCGCAGGACGTGCCGGCGGAGCTCGACAAACTCATTGTGTGCTGCCTGGAGAAATCTCAGTCCGACAGGCCCGCGTCGTGCCAGGAGTTTGCCGACGCACTCGACCAGCTGGAGGTTGCGCGATGGACGCGCGCGAATGCCGAAGCATGGTGGAACAGGTTCGGGAGCGACATCGAGAGCGCGAAGGAGCCGCTGTCGCCCAACGTCACCGATCCAACCGTCGCGATAGACTTCGACGAGCGCGGTTAGCGCGCGCCCTTCACGTATACATTGTCAGGCGAGCACTGTGGGCTATATTTGGCCTACTAGTCTTGCTTGACTCAGCGCTCAAAAAGAAGGCCTCCGCCGTGGTGCTCGCTCTGTGCATGGGGGGCGCATCGGTGTTTGGTTGCACCTCCGACACCACGGTGCAGGTCGCGGACGGTATCTTCGGCACGCTCGGTTCACCTCTGCCATCGGCCACACCCGAACAGGTCGCGGCGTTCGAGCGTGGCCGAGACGTGGCGCTGCGCCGATTTGCGCCGGAGGACGGCCTCGGCCCGGAGTTCAACCTCACCTTCTGCGCGGGCTGTCACGAGAAGCCCGCGTTGGGTGGAGGCGCAAGTCACTATCGAGACTTCTTGCTGGTCGGTGACGAGCTCGCTTTCGGTACGGTCGTGCCGCGCGGCAAGAACGGCGTGCAGCGACAGTTCTCGCTCGACTCGGGGCGAGCATCTTCCGATCAACTCACCAACATCAGCGCAACAAGGAATCCGATTCCGTTTTTCGGCGCGGGCTTGCTCGCCGAAATCCCCGACACCGAGATCGTAAGCCACGCCGACCCGGACGATGCGGACCGGGAC
>QMMB01000386.1 GCA_003647035.1 Deltaproteobacteria bacterium
GGTCGCCGAATCTCTTGCGCCCCAGCTTCACCACCGTGCCGATGAATCGTGGAAGAGTTGTCGTGGTCTTCGACGTGAAGTCTGCTTCGACGCTGGGTGAGTCGAACGCGTTCTCGACGGTTCTTCTCGTAAACACGAGCGAGGCTAGGCTCCCCAGAAGCTGAAAACGGCCACCGGTCATCATGCCCGCGGGGTTGTAGTATGTGGCCGACGGGTCGTCGGCGATGCCGGTATAGGCGCCCCCGAGCCCCATCGCGCGTTCGCCGATCGGGATGCTCCTGTAGTGGAGAGCTTGCGCCTCGGTCCGGCTCGCGGCCAGCGTGCCCGCGAGCACGGTTGCCATGAACGTCACCGCCAACGCGATGGGCACAGGGCTCCCCGCTGAGCTCCGTGATTCCAGCACAGGCCGATACTAGTCAGGGTCTGCTGTTTGTCGATCCCTGCCGCGTCGAAAAGTGGCGCTCGTTCAGTCGTCGACCTGCCTTACTCTGCCACGCGCTTTCTTCTGCTCCCCACGTCGACGCTTGCTCTCGAGCCGCCTGCGCTTCGAAGCGCGGGAAGGCTTGGTCCCGATGCGGAGTTTCGGAGCGACGAGCGCTTTTCTGACCAGTTTGCGCAGGCCGTCGCGCGCCCGTTCGAGATTCTGTCTCTGCGAACGCTCGGCCTGTGCGCTTATCATGAGGGCCCCCTGAGCATCGAGTCGCCTACCCGCCAGTTTTCGAAGACGCGCCTTTTGCGCCCGCGTCAGGGAGTCGGTGCCACGGAGATCGAAGCGGAGGGTCACTTTGGTCGCGACCTTGTTGACGTTCTGGCCGCCAGGGCCGGACGCGCGGCTCGCACTCCACGACAGATCTCTAGCTGGGACCACCAACTGCGGATTGATCACCAGATCCTTCGTGCTCGCGCCCGGGTCCACCGTCATCGCTCAGAGCACACCACGCGTAGCGGCGACGCGCTAGGTGCCCAAGTGGACCGTCAGCGCAAAGGTGCCGGCGATGGCAGTGCCAGCCGTGCCGGCGGTGACGCGGGCCCCGGTACCCGTCAGGGTCTCGTTGCCCTGGAAGACTAGGCCGATGATCGAGTAATCGAAGTCCGCGGCGATCGACAGCCACTGCACGACGGGGATCCGAAGGCCGGCGCCGATCGCCGCGCCGCCCCCCTGACTCCGGACGTTGGCTAGCAGATTGTTCAAGCCCGGAATCGCGAGGCCTCCGCTGGTCGTGTAGTAGTTGAAGCCCAGCCGAATCGATGGGTGCACATAGGGGATGGCGCGGATGAGGAACCCGAGGTCCAACCCAACCGTCGTCAAGTCGAATGGGTCATAGTCCGCGCGCTTGAACCGGACGCCAATCGTCGATGACCCGGTGCGAAAACGAAGGGCGGCCCCGAACTCCGGGCCCCGCACGACCACTCTCGGGATCAGCGGTTGGAGATTCGCAGGAATGATGTCGAGCGTTCGGAACTGCGTGACGTTGAAGCGAGAGGGGCCCGCGGTGGCCTCGAGCCAAACCTTGCCGCCGACCTTCTTGTCGTACGCCTTGGTCTTTTCGGGTACGTCTTCTACGACTTCTCCGTTCGACCCCGCGAGCGGCACACCGTTCTGTTCGATCGAGAAATCGTTGGGCAGCGTCTGCGCACTGGCCCCCACCGTCACTACCGAGAACACCCCAAGAACGAAAGCAAAGCGTTTCATCGGTTCCCCCTAACCGTTGACACGACGCGCTCCCAACGGAGTCGCGATCCCCATCGATCAGTGTCGAGGTGGGCGCCCGGGGCGTCAATGGCAACGGCACCTCATTGTGGGGGAGATCACACTTGAGGACGCACGCTGTCGCTAGCGAGAAAGTCGAGCTCGCCTGTTGGGGCTCCTGGGGGTGGAATCGTCGGGTTGCCGCCCAGCCGAGCGAAGAGGTTTCCCGTCGTTCGGCGGACGTCTTCGAGGATGAGGTAGCCGCACGGGATGATCAGCAACATGATGAAGGTTCCCGCGAGCACTCCGAAGCCCAGCGACACCGCCATCGGGATCAAGAAGCGCGCCTGCACCGAGGTTTCCAAGATGATCGGAGCAAGCCCGAAGAACGTCGTCAGTGAGGTGAGCAGGATCGGGCGGAAGCGACGCGCCCCACCCGCGAGAACGGCCTCCCACAAGCCGAGGCCTTCGTCTTCGCGGTAGCGATTGATTGCCACGATGAGGATGAGCGAATCGTTGACCACGACCCCGGACAGCGCGACCAAGCCGAGCATGCTCATCAGGCTGAGGTTGAAGCCCATCAGCACGTGGCCCCAAACCGCGCCGACCATGCCGAAAGGGATGCCGGACATCACCAGAATCGGTTGGGAGTAGCTTCGGAATACGACTGCGAGAATCGAAAAAATCGTGATCAGCGCGAGAAGAAAACCGAGACCCAAGGCCTTCATCGTCTCGCTTTGTCGCTTTTGCACGCCGCCGAGGTCGTAAGCCAGACCGGGGATGTCCGCGAGGAGCTGCGGTAGCTCGCGCCGAAGGATTTGCGCGTTGATCTCGTTCGCATTGGTGTCCTCGTCCGCGACGTCTGCCATGACGCTGATGTTGCGGCGTCCGTCGGTCCGGTTGATGACGGTGTAAGCCTGGCCGCGCGATACGGTTGCGGCCTCCGACATCGGTAGCTCCCCGCCGGACGGCGTTCTGATGATGAGGTTGTCGACGTGGTAGAGAGACTCTCGTTCTTCGCGAGGCAGTCGCACGTAGACCCGGACTTCGTCGCGCCCACGCTGTTGGCGAAGCGCTTCAGAGCCGAAGAACGATGCGCGAACCTGGCGAGCGAGCTGTATCTCTGTGAGCCCCTGCGCGACCGCGACGTCGGTGAGGCGGAAATCGAGCTGCTCCTTTCCTTTCGTGACGCCGCTGTCGATGTCGCGGAGCCCGCTATAGGACGCGATCTCCGACGCGAGCCGCTGAGCCGCCATCTCCAGGGTCGCGACGTCCTCGTGAATGAGTTGGATGTCGACGGGACTGCCGGGCTCGATCCCGAACTCGTACCTAAACACCATCGACTCCGCGCCGGGGATCTCGCCGATCGCTTGGCGCCAGCGCTCGACAAACTGCTGCGTGGTGAGCTCTCGCTCGTCGGAGCTCACGAGGTAGATCATCACCGTGGATCGCTCCGTGCCTTCCGTTGCGAACACCCCATCGAAGCCCGGTTCGAGCGTCGAGGTGGCGCCCACGTCCTGATAGAGGCCGCGCGAAATTGGTTTCGGCTCCGCCATCGCCTGCTCCGCTTCCTCGAGAACCGACCGCGCGGCCGCGCTGATACGTTCGGTGACGCGCTCGGTCACCGCGATCGGCGTTCCCACCGGCAGTTTCAATTGTGCGGTGATCAAGTCGCCTTCGACTTTCGGCATGAATGTGAAGGGCACTCGGCCCGCGACCACACCCGCCGTGAGGATCACGATGGCCACCCCCGCGGCGATGGTGAAATATCGCCAGCGCAGCGCTCTGCGCAGCAGGGGAAGGTACCCGCGCTTGATGAACTCCTCTAGTCGCCGGGGCACCTCCAACCTGGAGACTCGCTCCATCAACCAGAGATAGGGCGCAAGCGCGGTTCTCAACCACCAAGGCATCGCGTGGGCGAGGTGAGCGGGCAGGATCAGTAGCGACTCGATCAGCGAGATCAGAAGAACCGCGATGACGAGCGTTGGGAGCACACGAAAGAACTTCCCCATGACGCCGGGCACCAGCAGCATCGGTGCAAACGCCACGCATGTCGTGAGGATGGCGAAGACGACGGGCTGTGCGA
>QMMB01000387.1 GCA_003647035.1 Deltaproteobacteria bacterium
CCGACAACGGATACACCAGCGCGGCGGTACGATTGGCGGCAGCAGCGGTGCAATATCAACCCGACCCCGAGACGCGCGAGGTCGCCTCCGAGATCAGCCGAGCGGTCCGTCTGCCATCAGGCCCGCCACGAGACGAAGAAGAGGAAAGGCCAACGATTCCCGTCCCCGAGGCGGAGCTCGGGAATCCGGCCGACGAGCTCGTGCGGACGCTCAAGGCACGAGACCATGACAAGTTCGATGCCTTGATTGAGTCTTCGATTGCAGGCGGCGGCGACCTGACCGGAGCCCACTGCCTACGCGTGGTGTCGTATGTGACCCGCCAAGACGTTCCCGCCGCGAAGCGGGCTCTCGAAGCGGCCAAGAAGAGTCCCCATCAAACGCCGGCGGCCGCGATCCGAATCGCGATCGCGTCGGCGTGCCTGCAGCTGGCCCGCGGACGAGGGCGTGACGCGATGATCGACGCGCTCGAGGCCCTCGCCGCCGCCCGCGACCAAGAGGACGGACAAGGCGAAGCGGCCGCCTTGAAACTGGTTTCGACGACCTGCCTCGCTGCGGGCCTCGAGAGCGACGCCACCCGGCTAGCCCACGTCGCAGCAGCCATCGCCAGCTAGTGCGCAGCTCACAAAGGTAGTGGTGCAAAGCGAGTCTAGAGCGGGCGGGGTTGCGCGGAAGCGCGAGCCGAAGGCGAAGCCCGGCGCGCATGCGCCGCCAAGGCAAAGCGAAGCGCATGCCGCGGAGGGAGGATTACGCGGCGGGGGTGGGTGGGTTGGATGAAACAAGCCTGACAACGTTCCCACTCGCCACAACGCTTTCGGACCGCACACTACTCGGCTTTGGTGCGGCCGATTGGGTAGGAGCCAAGCACCTTGAGAAAAGTCGTGACCGCTTCGAGGTCTCGTAGCGCGGCCTGTGTCGTCTCGCGATCGACGTTGCCTTCGAAATCGACGTAGAAGATATACTCGAATGGAGTGTGCGGCTTGGGCCGTGATTCGATCTTCGTGAGATTCAGACCCCGCTCAGCAAAGATCGCGATGCACCGCGCCAACGCGCCCTGTTCGTGAATCGTCGAGAAGATCAGTGATGTTTTGCAATGCACGTCTTGCTCGTGGTGCGCTGGCTCCCGGGCGACCATCACCATCCTCGTGTAATTCTCCGGATGATCGGCGATATCTCGGCGCAGGATCGGCAGCCCGTGCAGCGCGGCCGCCTCCTCACTGGCGATGGCAGCTTGCGTCGGGTCGGCGTCCCGTTTGACACGCTCGACGGCCATGGCCGTGTCGATGAACGCCTCGACGTGGCAATCCTCGAGCGTCTCGAGAAACTCGCCGCACTGCGCCAACGCGACCGGATGCGAATAGACCCGGCGAATGTCGGCCACCGGCACATCTGCTGCGCCGATCAGGCAATGTGCGATTGGCTGAAACTCCTCTCCAACCAGGGAGAGCCCCGCGTCCGCCAGTAGGTCGTAACTGTCGTTGATCGACCCAGCGATAGAGTTCTCGATCGGGAGCACCGCGACATCGACCTCGCCCGCTTTCACCGCCTCGAGCATCTCGCGAAAGCTGTGGTAGCCGACGCAGCGGAGCTGCGCCCTAGCCCAGGCGAAGTGATGCTTCGCAGCGAGCTGGCTGTAGGCGCCCTCCGTGCCCTGATACCCGACCGCGATCTCTTGTTTCGTCTGCGTCAAAGCAAAGGGCCTCAGTCTCGGAAATTCACGTATTGAAGCGGCAGGTCGAAGTCTTGCTCCTTGAGGAACGCAATCGTGTCCTGCAGATCGTCGCGCTTCTTGCCGGACACCCGCACCGAGTCGCCCTGGATCGAGGCCTGCACCTTGAGCTTGCTGGCCTTGATCTCCTTGACGATTTCTTTGGCTTTTTCTTTGGACACGCCTTCTTTGAGCTTGATGAGCTGTCGCCACATTTGCCCGCCTGCCTGCTGGGGCGTCTGCGCATCGAGCGACTTCAGGGACACCTGCCGGCGCACCATCTTGCTTTCGAGCACATCGCGCGCGGCGTCTATCCGGCCCTCGCTGTTCGCCCGGATGACGATCCCGTCCTCGGTCTGCTCGATCTTACTGTCCGTACCCTTGAAATCGTACCGTTGAGCGATCTCTTTGCTCGCTTGGTTACGGGCATTGTCGACCTCGTGCTGATCGATTTTAGAAACGACATCGAACGACGGCATGTGGACCTCCGGGGCGCGACCATATCACGGCGTTGGCTTGCGGCGAGCCGACTTCGCTAGGACGACGCCCGAGTCCCCACGGACGAGTGGCGAGAAGAAGTTGTCCTTCTTGGTGTACTCGTCGACGCGGAAGGCGAACTTGTAGCTTGGAGCGGACCGCATGTTGCAGTCGGTGCGCTCGCAAAACCGGCAGGTCGTTCCAACGGGCACCGACATCTTCTTCGGGTCCGCGAACGGGAGGTCGTCGGCATAGGCAAAGTGCTTGGCGTCGTCCGCGTGGGTGCCGAGGCCGATGCTGTAGGTCGTGCCCTTGACGAGCGAACCTTGTTGAGGCTCGCTGACGACCTTGGCGAAGCAGAAATACGTCGATCCGTCTGGAAATGACGAATATTGCTTGGTGATCACGCTGGGGGTCAGGAACGCCAGGTGCACAGCCATCTTGGGGCAAGAGCCGTCTTGGTGCGGGAACCGAATCCCGTCGCCTGAATAGCGCTTGGAGATGTTGCCCGCGACATCAACTCTCAGGAAGTGCATCGGGACGCCGCGACGCCGCGGGTCCGAAAGATTGCACATCCGGTGGGCCACAGTCTCGTACGACGACTCGAACAACTGCGCGAGGAGCTCGACGTCGTACCGAGTGCTGGTCACCTCGCGGTAAAAATCTGGATAGGGGAGCAGGAGCGCGCCCGCGAAGTAGTTGGCAAGGTGGATCTTGATGAGCTTCCGGGTCTCGGAGTGCTGGCCGCTGTACCCTTCGAGGATCGGCTTGTGGAGTTTTTCCTCGTCAAAGAGGCCGAGCGCGATCGTGTGTGCAAGCTGAAACTTCAACCGCTGCTCAAACAGGTCGCCCGAGACGGTGAGGATCCGCTCGTCGGCATTCCACGTGCGAATGACCGAGCTATCGGTGCGTTCGGGCATTCGGAGTACGCGCACGCCGACCTGATCTAGCAACCCACGCTCGAGGTCGTCGCTCGTGACGCGCCGGCCCAGTCCGCAGTCGCGCCGAAACTGCTGCGCGCGTTCTTCGAGCTGCTCGAACCAGTTGGCGTGCTGCTCGAGGAAGTCCGTCACCTCGTCGTACGGGCTGTAATCGAAGCGAACGGAGTCGTCGTCCCCCTGCCGCTCGCGTTGCGCGATGCTTGCCATCACGTGGTCGAGCTGGCTGCGGGTATTCTTGTAGAGATTGAACAGCGCCGTGATGGTGGCCACCATCCGCGGCTCGGCGCTGATGCTGGCCAGGTCGTCCTCGCTGAGGTTGAGGGAGCGCAACAAGGGCTCGTCGAGCAGTCGCGCAAGGCCGTCGTCGACCCGATGCTCGCCGAGGCTCCCCATGAAGTCTTCGACGGCGACGCCGTAGAGCTCGAGCGCTTGAAACAGCAGGGGCAGCTGCACGACGCGCTTGCCCTTCTCGATGAGACTCAAATAGGCGGGGGAGATCTTGAGACGGCGCGCGACCTCCCTGTGCTGCAGGCCCCGCCGCAGCCGGAGCTCCCGCAACCGCTGCCCCATCGCTGCGCTCGTCTCCGCCATCCGAGCCGTTTACCGCAAATTGACAAGATCCACCAGGCCTCCGAACCAGCTAAAAGCTA
>QMMB01000388.1 GCA_003647035.1 Deltaproteobacteria bacterium
GCGATACCCGGCGATTGCAACGCCTGGACGTCGATCTCGGCAAAGTGAGGCACGAGCTCGCCCGTCTCCGCATCGAAGACGAGCGGGGGCGAGGATGCGGAGAGCGATTGATCGATGTCGGTCACGCCGCCAAACACGTCGGCGGGTGCACCGGGCAGATACGTCAGGAGGGGAGTGCCCGCCGAGAAGCCGTCGCTCAGATCCCAGGGCCCGGAGTCGTTGTTGCGAAGAAACTCGTCTCCGAACGAGACGCGACGCCCGGTGACCGTAGCGCTGTCTTCTACCGTGTAGACGTTCGAGGGGAACGGGTAGCCACAGAATTCGGGAACGAGCGGGTCACAGTCGAGCAGTGGGTAGCTGATGGGGGTGCTGCCGCCCGTGCCCCCGTCGCCGCCTGCGCCGCCTACGCCGCCGTTACCGCCAGTGCCTGACGTGGTGGATTCGCTACAAGCCGAGATCAAAAGTGCCGATACGAGAATAAGCCAAGTGCGTTTCATGGAACCTCCGGCGCCGAGGCTAGTGCCTTGCTGCCCCTGGCTCAAGCGGAGACCCGCTCGCCCAAAAGGCGGCAGGCATTGCCGTGGAGGATGTAGGAGACTAGAACCTCCCGATGAGCCCGCGGAAATGGATGTTCGTGCTGCGCGGCAATGGCGAGAGTCACCAGGCATGGGGCGATCGAATGCGGAACGAGGTGAGCCCAGAGCTGCTGAACCTCGCGCCCTCGAGGCTCCAGCTCACGGTAACCGAGGCGCCGCCGCCCAAGCTGACGCTGTTTCCGTTCAAGCCCGAACCGATCGCGATCTTCAACGTGTACGACGAGGCGGAGGACCCATCTCGTTTCCTCGATGTGCTGCAGAAGGCGGCGAGCTCGGTGTCCGGGTACGAGGTCGAAGAGAGCTATCCCGTCACCTATGACAGGGCTTGGAGTGACGGTGAGCCGACGCCGTCGCCGATTCTTCTCACGATGCTTCGCCGCAAGGCTGGCCTCAGCCGCGACGAGTTCATCCGGCGCTGGTGCGACGGGCACACGCCGCTGTCGCTGGAGATTCACCCGCTTTGGTACTACCAGCGCAACATCGTTTGCGGATCCGTGACCGACCGGGCGGACGAGCAGGATGGCATCGTGCTCGAGGCCTGTCCGACGCGGAGCGACCTCCTGAACCCCGCGCGCTTCTTTGGCGGCCCTCTGAAGATGTTGCCCAATATGTTGCGCGTGGCCAAAGACATCAGTGGCTTTCTCGACATGCGGAAGACCGAAACGTTCTACGCCACCGAGTATCATATACGGAGCTGATGGTGGGCGTTCGCTACGAGCTCGTGGACCGAATCGCCGTCGTGACGATCGACCGGCCCGAGGTTCGCAACGCCGTGAATGCGGAGACGGCGAATGCGCTGGCGGACGCGTTCCGCCGTTTCGACGCGGACGAGGCCGCGCTCGTTGCCGTGCTGACCGGCGCGGGGGGCTATTTCTGCTCGGGCGCCGACCTCAAGGCAGTTGCCGCCGGCGACCTGCGAGACTTTTCTCCCAATGCGGACGGACCGATGGGCCCCACACGCATGCACCTCGCCAAGCCAGTGATCGCCGCAATCGAAGGTCATGCGGTTGCAGGAGGCCTCGAGCTGGCCCTCTGGTGCGACCTTCGCGTCGTCGCCGAAGATGCCGTGCTCGGCGTGTTCTGTCGCCGCTTCGGTGTGCCACTGATCGATCTCGGCACCGTCCGCTTGCCTCGATTGATCGGCCACAGTCGCGCGATGGACCTGATCCTGACCGGCCGCCCCGTGCCCGCCAAAGAGGCGGCCTTGATCGGCCTCGCCAACCGCATCGCCCCGACCGGCAAAGCCCTCGACGCAGCGATCGACCTAGCAAAGGAAATCGCCAACCACCCCTCGCAATGCATGCGAGGCGACCGCCGCTCCGCGATCGAGCAATGGGGCATGACCGAAGCCGAAGCGATGCGAAACGAGCTCCGTCTAGGCCTCCAAACAATAGAAAGCGGCGAAACGGTATCGGGAGCCACCCGCTTCACCAAAGGCGCCGGCCGCCATGGCACGTTCAGCGACGACGATTGAGACTCCGTGGTACGGTGGGCTGTGTGTGACACTGTGGTTGTGGTGCCCGAGAAGGGGCCCGTTTGGTTTGCCAAGAACAGTGATCGAGAGCCTAGTGAGGCACAGTTTCTCGAATGCCACGACGGATCTGTGGCAGGGGCAGCGCCTTCCGGCCTTCCCGACGCAGCCAGTAACGCGCGCCTTCTGTTGAGCCGGCCCGCATGGATGTGGGGCGCCGAGATGGGGGTCAACGAGTATGGTCTGGCCATCGGCAACGAGGCGGTGTTCACCCGATTGCCGGTCCCGAAGGCTGGCTATGCCGGGATGGACTTGCAACGAGTTGCGCTGACGACGTGCCGCACAGCGGACGATGCGCTCGAGCAACTCATCGAGCTCACCGAGCGATTCACCCAAGGTGGTGCGATGGGGCACTTGCACCGTTCGTTCCGCTACCACAGCTCGTTCCTAATCGCGGATGCCACGACCGCGTGGGTCTTCGAAACCGCGGGGCAGTACTGGGCTGCGAAGCGCGTGCAGGGAGTGGCGACGATCTCGAATGCGCTGACAATCGAAGACGACTTCGATCGCGTTCACGCCGGCGCCTACGCGCTGGCGAGAGACCGACGTTGGGTCAAGAGGGGTGGCTCTTTCCGCTTTGCCAGCGCATTTTCCGATCCCGTGCGGTCGGTGGCGGCTGGTGCGAGCGTTCGCCGTGCTTGCACGCGGCGTTCATTGGCCGGCGTCCGGGAACCTCGCGCGCATGATTTCGTGCGCGCCCTGGCTGATCACGGCGGCACGGAACCGACGAGCGGTTGGCGCGGCGAGGCTCCGTGTGCGCATGCGTCGTGGCTCGTTACGCGTACCGCGCAGCAGACCACGAGCTCGATCATCGCGCGGCTCGAGGCATCCGGCCCAACGGTGTGGGCGACAGGAACCTCGTCGCCGTGCCTGAGTGTGTTCAAGCCTGCGCCGTTCGATTCGGAGCTGCTTCCGCCGCGACCCATCGCCGATGCGACCTTCGACGCAAGAGAGATTTGGTGGGCGCACGAGCGACTCCACCGCGCGTGCCTCGCGGAGTACCACGCGCGCCGCGTCACCTTCGCCGAAGACCGTGAACGCTTTCAGGACGAGTGCCTCCAACCGAGTGCCGACCCGAGGCAGTCCTGGCGCGATCACCGCGTCCGCATCGATGACTGGCTTGAACGCGCGCTCGAGGTGAAGGCCAAGCACACACCTCTACTCACGCGCCTGTTCTGGTCGAAGCAATCGCGTGCGGTTTCGATCCCGGCCTAGCGGGTGTGCCGGAAGAGCCAATCGGTGGTCATGTCGGCGAAGTCAGTCGTGAAGAATGGAATGTGCCCGCCATCGTTGATGGTCCACAGCTCCGCGTCTAGGCCTTCATCGCACCCAGTGGAGTACGCCACCATGTCGGTTTCTTCGCCGTCCACGGCAGGAACTAGATCGACCGAGCCGAGGGGTGTTGGCGCAGCCGGATCGCACCCGGCTGCTGCCGCCGAACGTTCGACGATCTCGCTGGCCCCTGGAGAGAAACCCGGTTCGCCGTCATAAAGGACCGTTTCGTCTGCCGTTCCGTGGATGACGAGAACGCTGACCGGCGGGGTTCCGGGCTGGCAATTGGCTGGTCCTCGTAGGTGCCGCCCGCGAGGCTCGCCATCGCGGTGAACAGCGGCGCTACTTCGCACGCCATTCGGAACGAC
>QMMB01000389.1 GCA_003647035.1 Deltaproteobacteria bacterium
TCGCGCGAACCTTCGGATCCTCACTGGCCTCGCGCAAAAACCGCTCTACGGACGTGCCGAACGCCTCGTAGGGGTGGTGAAGCAGCAGAGCTTCATTGTCTCGGATCGCGTGGAAAACATTACTTCGCCCGACGAGGCTTGGCGCGTCCACCGGCCGGTGATCGGGGTCTCGATGCTCCGGGATGTCGAGCCCCGCCAGCTGGAACAGGTCACCGAGCCCCAAGAATCCGTCGACCTCGAAGACGTCGGCCTGTTCGTCGAGGCCGAGCTCGGCTGCCAACCGGCCGCGGTGCGTCGCGTCCATGCCGAGAGCGACTTCGAGCCGAACGATGGGCGCGAACTTGCGCTCCTGGAGCTCCGACTCGATCAATGCGAGCAGGTCGTCCGCTTGCTCCTCGTCGCTTTCGACGTCGGCATTTCGGGTGACGCGGAATAGCTCGGTGCGCTCGATGGTCATCCCGGGAAACAATAGGTCGAGGTTGTTGGCCATGACGTCTTCGAGCGGAACGAAAACCAGCGCATCACGCACGCGGATGAAGCGCGGCACGCCCGCGCCCAACGGTGCCTGCACGCGGGCGATCAGGGACACGGGGTCATCGGGGTAAGGAAGCGACACCAAGAGGTTCAGTGACAAGTTCGACACGAACGGGAACGGATGGGCGGGGTCCATCGCCTGCGGCGTAACCAACGGGAAGATGTTCTCGAGGTAGTCGTCGCGCAGCCACTTCCGGTCGTCCTCGGAAAGAGCCTCGTAGGACGCGACCTGAACTCCTATTGTGGCCAGCTTCTCGCGAAGCTCGATCCACAATCCTTGCTGCTCGATGTTCAGCGGCCGGATGAGCTCGTGGGACTCTTCGATCTGCTGGATCGGGGAGCGACCATCGACGGTAAGTTTGTGCACCCCGGCGGCTACCTGCTGCTTCAAGCCGCCAATGCGCTTCATGAAGAACTCGTCCAGGATCGAGCCGGTGATCGCGAGGAACTTCACCCGTTCGAGCAGCGGGGTGCGCGTGTCGTGCGCCTCGTGGAGGACCCGCTTCACGAAACTGAGCCAGGTCAGCTCCCGGTTGAGGTAGTACTCCGGCGCGTCGAGATCCCGCTCGGGCGCTGGACGCTTTTGCTCGTCGGCGGAAGCGCTGGTTACCGGACGTCCGTTGGTCGTGGAAGCAGTGGTCATAGCAACAATTGGTGGATTCCCAGTGTAGCCCGCAATTGTAGGTCGGATCTAGCTGGCAGGTCCCACTGGGGCTAGCCACGCCGTGGCTTTTCCGCTAAATCCGCCCCCGATAGGCGTCTGAGCAACTTGTGACCACCAAAACCGACCAACTCGCTCTACCCGACCAAGAGTTCGCTCTCGCCCGTGAAATCGTCATCCTCGATGAGATCGATCCGGCTTCGGGCGAAGCGGCGAGCGGCAGCGAGTGCGCGCTCACCCTTGCCTTGATCGAGGCACCATTGCGCATGGTCCGCGAGCAGAGCGAGCTCGGTCGCGCGCCCAAGCGTCATGGCGAAACGTCGCGCGCCCGCCTCTAGCACGGGACGGTCCTCGAGTGTCGTCTGCAGCCATCTCCCGGCGTGTTGCACGGCGGCCGCGCCGCGCTCCGTGGCGACCCGGAGACGCGAGTCGGTCGCGGCGTCCAGACGCGCCTGAATCTCCGCGACAAAGGCTTCCCACCCGCCGCCTTGCTGGAGCGCACGAAGCGTATCGAGGGACAAGACGTTGGTGGTGCCCTCCCAGATCGGAAGCACCTGAGCGTCTGCGAGGAGTTTTGGAAGCCCGGTGTCGTTCACATAGCCAGCGCCTCCGAAACCCTCCAGCGCTTCCGAGGCCACCGCAACGCCCTGCTTTCCGGTCGTGAGCTTCGCGATGGGCGTGAGCAGGCGGCTCACCAACTGGTCGGCTTCCGTAGCCTCGCCGGACTCGATTCGTCCCAGCAACTCCACGACGCGGAAGGTCAGAAGAAAGGCCCCCTGAGTCTCCGCGACCATCTCCGCCATCGTGTCGACATGGAGCGGCTTGTCGATTAGCGCCGCGCCGAACGCTTCACGCTTGCTGGCGTAGTCACGAGTGAGGGCCACAGCCCGCTGCATGCCGAGTGTCGCTCCCACAGCGTTCCACGTGCGCGTGATCGTCAACATGGGGGTGATGCTGCGAACCCCATTCTCCAGGCCGGCGACCGGAATCGCCTCGACGCCATCCAACGTGAGCTCCGCCGTCGGAAGCTTGCGCGTTCCAAGCTTGTCCTTGAGCCGGTTGATGCGGAGATTCTGAAGCTGTCCGTTTTCGTCGCGAAGCTCCAGGTAGAACATCGCCAGCCCTCGGCCCCCGGGCGAGTTGCCCTCGGGTCGTGCCAGTGTGAGCGCCATGTCGGCGGTCGTCGCCGAAGTAAACCACTTGGTGCCGTAGAGGCGCCAACGATCTCCGTCACGCCGCGCCACCGTCTCCGTCTGTCCGACGTCGGAGCCGCCGATGCTCTCGGTCATCCACTGACCCGATGTCCACATCCTTTCGGGGTCCCGCGACAGCAGACGCGGCAACGCGTGATCGATCAGCGCTTGGTTGCCTGAGTCGAGTAACGTCCGCGCGGCGCCGTCGGTCATCGCCAGCGGGCAGTTGTATGTGTCGAGCGAGGCTTGCGCGACGTAATTCAAGACGTGCTGGTGGACGCGAGCGTACGGCCCGAGCTCGGAGTCATACCCGGCCGCCACCAGCCCATGCTCGGCGCAAATGACCTGAGCGCGCTTCCACACTTCGGTGACTTCAACGTGGTCGATCCGATTGCCCCAAGCGTCCCAAACCGTGTGGACCGGCTCATTGTCGCGATCCGCCAACGCGAGCTGAAAGAGCTCGCCCCCGCTGAGCTCGCCGAGCTCTCGGTACTCTGGCTCGAAGCGCGTCAGCAGGTCCGGTGGGAGAGTTCGCTCCAGATATTCGCGCAGAAGAGGATCAGAATCGTATTGATTTCCAAGGGTTGGAGGGGCTTGGCGGAAGTCCATACATTACTCTACTTAGCAGAATCTGACGTTCTATGAAATCATCATACGCCCGGATGAGAGGGCAGTCAATCGTCAATGGCGCTGTCTACGGCCGAGCAGTGCTAGAGATCATGCATGATCCCCATCAAGGTCGCGACCGCGTCGTTGAATCAGACGCCGCTCGATTGGGCCGGCAACCAACGGCGCATCGAGGCGGTGCTTCGGCAGGCTCGTGACGAGGGGGTGTCGTTGCTCGTGCTTCCCGAGCTCTGCACAACGGGCTACGGCTGCGAAGACGCATTCCTCGGGCCAGACGTCGCGAAGCGCGCGTGGTCGATGCTGATGGAGCTCGTGCCCCAAACGAAGGGGCTGGTCGTGAGCATTGGGATGCCCGTTCGGCATCGGGGCGGTTTGTACGACACCGCGTGCGTCGTGGCCGACGGCGGCATCGCGGGCTTCACGGCCAAAGAGCACCTCGCTGGCGAGGGGCTTCACTACGAACCACGCTGGTTCAGGCCCTGGCCAAACCATCAAGTCGTCCAGCTCGAACGCCATGGCCAGAGCTATCCCTTCGGCGATGTGTTCTTTGATTTCTCGGGCGTACGGATAGGTTTCGAGATCTGCGAGGATGCGTGGGTCGCACAAAGACGAGGCGCGCTCGACGGCCATGCGATGGACATCATCGTGAACCCGAGCGCGAGTCACTTCGCGTTCGGCAAGCACGAGGTGCGCGAACGCTTGGTACTCGAGCGCTCGCGCTCGATGGCAGTGACCTACCTGTACGCCAACA
>QMMB01000390.1 GCA_003647035.1 Deltaproteobacteria bacterium
ATGGCGATGCTCAATGTGCCCAGGGACGGCACACCGGTTCCACCGGTACCGCCCGTTCCACCCTGCATGTCCGAGCAATCGTTCTGTGTTTGGCACGTTCCTTGGGTGAACGGGCTGCCAACGTGGCAACAGACCAACACGCCATTGCACTCCTGATCGTGAAAACAGGTCGTGCCCTCGTCGCCCACGCAGGCGACCAGCAAGACGACGCAAACCAAAGCAAGCCAGACCAAATGGGAAGTGATATGTCGCATGAGCGGCCGAGCATAGCTCAGGGCCTCGCGGGGGGCCACGCTTCCGGCTCGATCGAAAGCTTCGCCCCGCTACACTCTGGCCGCCATGCCCAGCCCGGAACAAACCGCTGATGCGCCGCGCGCAGGTCGATGCGCAATCGTCGGGCGTCCCAATGTCGGGAAGTCCACCTTGCTCAACGCGATCCTCGGCCAGAAGCTCGTGATCGCGACGCCGAGGCCGGGCACGACGCGATCGTGCGTGTTGGGGGTATATGCGTCTGACGACCCCCCTACCCAGGTGGCATTCGTCGACACCCCTGGGCTCGAACGGCCCAAGGGCGCGCTTGGCCGCGTGTTGATCGACAGCGCGAAGCAGGGACTGGTCGACTGCGACGTGGCCGTGTTCGTGACCGAGGCCCCAAAAGCCAGCGCGCCGCCGCGAGTCGACGAAAAGGACGCGACCGTCCTGCAAACACTCGAGGCATTGAACGTCCCCGTGATCCTGGCGATCAACAAGGTCGACCGGCTGAAGGCCAAAGAGAAGCTCTTCGCGTTCATCGAGGCATATGAGAAGGCGCGCGCGTTCGACGCGGTGGTTCCGATCTCCGCGACTCGCGGCACCAACCTCGACGCATTGCTCGGCGAGATCCGCCAGAGACTCCCCGAGGGCCGGCTCTACGACGCCGACTTCCTAACCGACCGGCCGGAGCGCTTCTTCGTGAGTGAGCTGATTCGCGAAGCCGCCATGCTCAACACGCGCCAAGAGGTCCCCTACGGCATCGCGTGCGAGCTCGACAGCTATCGGGAGGAGGGCGGGCTGCTTCACATCGAGGGCACCCTCATCGTCGAGAAGCAGAGCCACAAAGCTATCGTCATCGGCAAACGGGGCGACGTCATCAAAAAGATCAGCACCGAAGCACGCCTGCAGATCGAAGCCTTCTTGGAGCGGAAGGTGTATATTCGCTTGTTCGTGAAGGTCGTCCCCGGTTGGACCCGTGACCCGATCAAGGCTCGAGAGCTTGCGATCAAGGAGGGTCAAGCATGAGCCGGCGCCGTCGCCAGCATGCGCGTCGACCGGCGGGCTCGATCGTCAACAGGCCGTTGGTCGCCATCGTCGGGAGGCCCAACGTGGGTAAGAGCACGTTGTTCAATCGTTTGGTCGGACAGCACGTTGCCATCGTGGAGGATATCCCCGGGGTGACACGCGATCGCCACTACGCGGACGCTTTCGCCTTGGGGCGCGAGTTTGTGTTGATCGACACGGGTGGCTTCGATCCCGACAGCGATGATCCGATGAAAGCTGGTATCACCAGCCAGGTCCGGTTGGCGCTCGAAGAGTGCGACGTCGTGGTCTGCGTGGTCGGCGCCATGGTCGACCCCATGCCCGCGGATCGCGAAGCGGTCGCTCTGCTGCGCGACGCGGGCAAGCCGGTGATCTTCGTCGCGAACAAGGCGGACTCGAAGCCGAAGGACCACTACGCCGTGTCGTACTACGAGCTCGGGATCAGCGCGATCATGCCGATCTCCGCGCTCCATGGACGCGGTATCGGCGACTTGGAAGAGGAGATCGCCAATCACCTGCCCGAGGCCGTGGAGCTCATGGAGCCTGAGCTGGACGTCCCCCGGGTGGCGATCATCGGCAGGCCCAACGCGGGAAAGTCTTCCTTGGTGAACCAGCTGTGCGGCGAAGAGCGCCAGTTGGTCGACGACCGTCCGGGAACCACGGTCGACAGCGTCGATACCCTGGTCGAACGCGACGGCACGCGGTTGATCCTGATCGACACGGCGGGCATTCGGCGCAAGCGGAGTGTGAAGAAGCAGGGCGTGGAAGGCCTGAGCGTGCTCCAGGCGATTCGATCGATCGAACGAAGCCACGTGGTCGTGCTCATGATCGACGCCGAGGCGGGCGTCGGTGAACAGGACGCGAAGATCGCAGGCCTAGCCCATGATCGAGGCCGCGCGCTGATCATCGCGCTGAACAAGACCGACCTCCTGAACCGCGAGGCTCAGAAGAAGATGATGGACCGCACTCGTGAGATCCTGGCCTTCGTACCCTGGGCGCCCCTGGTGACGGTGAGCGCGCTCAAAGGGCGAGGCATAACGGCCCTCGTTGGACGGGTGCAAGACGCGGTCACGGAGCACCGAAAGCGCATCGGCACGGGAGAGCTCAATCGCTTTTTCGAGGAAGTGCTCGAAAAGCACCCCCCGCCAACCATGCATCATCGTCCGATCCGGTTGTATTACATCACGCAGGCGACGATCGGCCCGCCTACCTTCGTGGTCATGGCCAACGAACCGAACGGAGTGCATTTCAGTTACCAGCGCTACGTCGTCAATCAGATTCGCAAGCGCTTCGGCTTCAGGGGAACACCGATTCGTGTCCGCTACCGCGGCAAGAAGAAGCGCGAGAAAAAGTAGCTACGCGAGGTCGCTACTCCTGCACCAACAGGAAGTGCGCGGTGGCCACCGCGACTGGGCGCTCGGGATCGTCCTGGTACGCGAAGACGCGAACGTTGGCGACGCGGCGTCCGTGGCGCGTAAACGTGGCGCGAGCGAGCACATCCTCGGGGCCGGCGCCACGAAGATATTCGACGGTGATGTTGATCGTCTTGGGCACTGCAGTCGTCTCTCCGTGCCATAGGAGCTTGAAGATCGCGGTCGACTCCATCAGTGCGCCCAGCGTGCCACCATGCAACGCTGGGACCGACGCATTGCCGACCAGGTGATCGGAGTAGCGCATGCGGCCGATCACCTCGTCATCGACCAGCTCCGCCGTGATGCCCATGAATCGCGCATAGGGAATCGCCTCTTGAATTGCCGTGAAATCGCCTGTTTCGCGCAGCAACGCCACAGCATCGCGGAGGGTCATGTGGACGCTCCTTCCTCACTTCGAGGCCCCTCGTCCCGAAACACGACGAAGGTGCCCGAGGAGGTCGCTATCGGGCTCGCCTTGTCACCGTGGTGTGCGGAAGCACGGACGAAGGCGACGTGCCGAGTGACCTTGTAGCAATGTGCATCACAAATCACCTCCTGGTGGGGCAGCGCCGGGCGCACGTAGTCGATTCGAAGGTCGAGAGTGGCGATACGCCGAGGCGCGACGAGCGACATGATGACGGCACCACCACATGTGGCGTCGATCAAGCTGGTGATGCAGCCACCGTGGAGCACGCCCGTCTCGGGATTGCCCACGAGGTCTTCGCGGTACGGGAGCGCGAGGGACAGGTGCTCGGGCCTGTAGTCGACGACGCGAAGATTCAAGGCCTGGTTGTGAGGGACCGCGCCGACGTAGCGCCCTTCCAGGCGCTTCCTGATTTCATCTTTCTGGGAGAGAAACGGGTCAGACATGGTTAAGCAACAGGCGGGGGTGGCGGGGTTGCTTGCTCCCCCAGCCAATTGTCGGAGGAGACGAACTCGACCCCCCCCGCCGTCTTGGAAGCCAGAAGATCGGGGTGATCGGTCAGCACCCTGCCCACGCCAGCAGCTTTGGCGAGCGCGACGAGCGCCTTGTCCCAATC
>QMMB01000391.1 GCA_003647035.1 Deltaproteobacteria bacterium
GCGCACCAATGGTGCTGTTGTTGGCGGGAGCCCACCCTTGTGGAGGTCCCACCGGGGTGGCCGGACTCGCCGTGACCGGGCGGGCCTGCAGCAAGAAGAGATCTCCGTTCTCCTGCGCCCACTCGATGTCGACAGGCTCGCCGTGACGCCGCCCTACCGCAGCTGCGAGCTTCGCCACCTCCGCCACCTGCGTCGGCGACAGGCAAAGGGCCTCCTGCTTGTCTGCAGGCACTTCGGTCGTCTCTACCCCGCTCGGACCCGCTACGATCTGCGTCTTCTTACGCCCCGCGACCTGCGACGTAGGCACGAAGGTGCGCGGGTCCACGTGGTAGGTATCCGGAGTCGCGTATCCGCCAACCACGGACTCACCCAGTCCGTAGTTTGCGTTGATGACGATCCGGTCCTCGCCACTCATCGGGTCGACCGTGAAACACACACCCGCGGTGTCCGGCAGGAGGAGTAGCTGCACGACGACGGCCATGCGGTCCTCGGTGGCGCCTCGTTCCCTTCGATACCGAATGGCGCGCTCGCTGAACGCCGAGCTCCACGAATGTCGGATTGCATCGGGAACCCCGGCTCTGGTCACGCCGAGTGTGGTGTCGTATTGGCCCGCGAAGCTCGCGCTGTCGGTGTCTTCGGCGATCGCCGATGATCGCACAGCCCAAAGAGTCGTGCTCCGGCGACGCTCATCCAGGTCAGCGAGCCTCTGCGAGACTTCCTTCTCGAGAGAACTTGGGAAGTCAGCTTCCATGATTCCGTGCCGCAATCGCTCCGCGAGATCGGCGCAGCGTTCCGACTCCACCGACAGCAATGCCGAGCGAGCCGGAGTCAGCCCTTGCTCCGCGAGA
Organism: Deltaproteobacteria bacterium; assembly: GCA_003647035.1. Taxonomy (GTDB): domain Bacteria; phylum Myxococcota_A; class Polyangia; order Polyangiales; family Houyiibacteriaceae; genus SG8-38. Next base: position 849 of record QMMB01000391.1, read on the forward strand.
AACGACGAGAACGCGTCGGTGGTGACGACGAAACCCTCTGGCACCGGCATCCCGTCGCGGATCAACGCCGCCAGTTCCGCGCCCTTACCACCGCACAGCGCACGAGACCTCGCTTTGGGCGATCGCAAGTCCACCACGTTCATCCGAGTTGCTCCATGAACTCGACCATCCCGTCAGCCGTCTGACCGCCCCAGTGATATTTCGCTCGCGCTGCTGTCACGAGGACGTCGTCACCCTCGGTTCTCGCGATCACCGGTAGTGGCGTGACCACTTCTGCCTTGATGGCGAACTGGTAGCCGGACTTCGCCGTGAGTACCACGCCGATCGTGTCGGGCCAAAACGAGCTCACCGAGTGCGTGGCCTCGTAGCGCCAGCTCTCGAGTGCCTCCGTCAAACCGTTGTGAAGAACGAACCCTCCCTGCACGCGCATCCCGAGGACGTCTACCTGGGTCGCGTTGAAGCAGAGAGTTTCACCGAACTGGCAAGACAACCAACGCCAGTTTGCCGGAGCTCGCATGTCGCGAACTCCCCAAGAATGATCGCGCTGCCCGAGGCCTCGAACGGAGCACGGATGTCCATCGAGTGTGATCGTTCCGCGGATCGTCACTGACTGCTCGTAGTGATGCGCTCCAATCATTGCGGGGAGTGCGACGAGCGCGCGGAGCGCCTTGTGGGCAGTTCGAAGAGGGTCGCCCGAGGTGGCCCCGCGGAACAGTTCTCCGACCGGGCGCATTCCGATGGTTCGCTTGTCGTAGTCGAATGGCGCGTGCAGGGACGTGAGCTCTAGGTCCAGCTGAAGGTGTTTGGTCGGTGCGCCCGGGTCGAGTGTTCGGCGAAGGTCCTCGTTTGTAGCGGGTTCGGCGAAGTGATGAATCGGCCCGTCGTATTGAACGTGCCAACTGCGAAGCGGTTCGACACATCGGACCTCAATCCCTCCAGACGCGATTCGCGACCGGTCTTCGTCGAGCGACTGCGAGGTCCGAATGAATCCTGTCGTGTGGTCCGGGAGGTAGAGGCAGATGAAGCCGTCCTGTTGGCCAGCGATGGGCGTGACCCCGACACGCGTCGCGCACGCCCATCCCGTCTCTGTGTCGAAGAGGTTGAAATAGAACGACTCGTTCCAGTGCGGGTGCTTCGTGGGCTGGTGCCAGTGCTCGTCCGCAGGTTCCAACATGTCCCGTCTCCACCTAGCGCTTGTAGACGAACTGCACCGACGCCGAGCCGTTGATCGTCTTGTAGTCACCCTCGCACCCGACACGAATGAAGCCGCTGCAGGCGGCGTGGTCCGTGCTCGGTCCGACGTGGGCGTTTGAGAACGCGGTTTGCAGCGCGAAGTCGACGGCGAAGCTCTTCCAGCTCGCGCCAAAACCGGCGCTGAAGGAGTGGCTCCAGGCGGGCGGCGGCGTCACAGGGTGCGCACCGGCGTCTGTAGTGGCCGACGAGCTCGGCACGTACCCGCCGCGGATCGCGAAACGCCGGTTGATTTGGTAGTCGACGCCGAAGCGCAGGCTGAAGGCATTCTGCCAGAGGAAGGGAATCTCCGCGGTGTCCGGAAGCAGCGGTTCCGATCCATCCAGGTACAGTGTTTGACCCTGGTTGGACGCTGCGTAGAACATAACGTGCAGCTCGCCTGCGACGGTTAGCGACTCGTTGAGAAGCGAGAAGGCGACGCCACCCGACAAGACGTGCGGTGTCGAGAAACGGGCCGTCACACTCGAGCTGAGCTCTAGAATTTCGAGCGTCTGTAGCTCGCCGCTCAGGCGGCTCGTCGCCACGGTCCGATACATCAGCGAAGCGGCGATCATCGATGTTGCGCGCCACGTCAGCCCGATGCGGCCGCCGGGCCATCCTGCGCCTCCAAGCGTTGCCGTTGTCGGGATGAGCACGACTCCGAGCTCAGCCGGAACCGTGGCCCTTTGCCAAGCAAAGGGAACCCGAAGGGTGACGCCAAGGTCGAGCGACGCAATGATCTCAAACGCAACGCCCACCGCGGCTTCGCCCGAGACAAACGTCACCTCGAAATCCCCTTCCGCCCCTGGCTGTCCGTAGAGGTCCTGCACGTTCGAGTATTTCGCTCCGAAGATGCCAAGTGCGTAAGCGCCAAAACCGAGGACCACGCGATCGGCCACGCGCACCGCGCCAAAGAGACTCGGAATCGGCCCGAAACCGAGGTCAGATTTGACGTCGCTGTTGGGCCCAGCGAGGGGAGCTCGTGACACCGAGATCACTGGCGTGATGTTGATGCTCATGCCGCCACGCTCGATGCGCGCCAAGTTCGCTGGGTTGATCGCCAAGGCCGAGGGGTTGTCCAGGTACGCCATCCCCGTCGTCCCCGCCCCGATGCTCTTGGCATCATAAGACGACGGCTCGATGTTGGCGGCCGCTCCGTTGCAGAGGAGGGCGCTCAGCACAACGCACAGCCCCACGAGTTGCTTCTTCATCCCGATCATTCGGTCCCGTCCTCCGAGCCCAAGCGAGCGAGCTCTGCTCTTGCGACCCGATCCACGAAGGCCAGCTCCGATTGGAAGAAATCCGGCTCCGGCACCACCGACCACAGCAGCGCGCCACCGAGCAAAGTTGCCAGAATCCCGGTGACGGTGGATTCGAAATGCGCTGCATCGGCGGTCGATGGCAGCAACGCACGTGCCGCCGATAGGAACGCGCTTCGATGTGTCGTGAAGATCGGGCGCAGAGCGCCCCGCAAAGACTCGTCCGTCCGTGCGGCCACATAGAGCTCCAGCGTGGCTTGCAGTCGGTCGGACCGGAACAACGACCACACCGCACCGAGCGCCTGGTCGATCGGTTCTGGCTGCCCCGCGAAGTCCTGGGCCGTCCGGAGAAACTCGCCGATCACGTCTTCGAGGACGAGCTCGGCCGTTGCCGCCATGA
>QMMB01000392.1 GCA_003647035.1 Deltaproteobacteria bacterium
GAGGTACCGCACCATCAATCCGCGAAGGGCCTCGTCGCGTGGCCGGGCACGTAGCGCCCGGTCCAGAACGCGCGCGCGCTCGGTCGGCTCGCCCAGCCTCGTGTCGATGGCCCTCGCGTCATCATCGGCCCCCTCGTAGGGCTCGACCCCGCCACGAATCCACTTGGCGGCGGAGCACAGGCCGTCGAAATCCACATGACAGCAAACCGTGTCGACTGGACCTGCGGCTGCAACGCGCTCCGGGGTGACCATCTCCGGGCAGGCGCCGTGTTGCGCCTTGGTCCTCAGGACGAACCGGGGATCGTCTGCGTAGTCCACATGGCGATCGTGGTCGTGATGGTCGATCCACATGGCCAACCGCGAGCCGAGGCCCCGAATGAAAGGAAGCGTCGTCTTCTCGTAGCTCGCCCCCCCAGCGTTGGCCGCAAACGCGACGTCCAGCAGCACCACACGCCCTGGAAGGCTGTCTGGTTTGGGCAGCTTACGGGGCGTTCCATACGCCAAATGCGGAAAATCAACCACGTCCGGAGCATGTGGCGGACCCCCATACGGCGCAACTGGCCGATGGCTGGATCGGTTTTTCCCAAACCGATGCCTCGGGGAAACAAACCGGAAATGCAGGCCAGCCATAGATCCCTCGATGCCGCTGCCAGGGTGCGCTGCGGCCATGACCAAGAGGTACAAGATCATGGAAGAACAACTTTCGGAACTGACAACGTATGCCAACGCCTTGTGGGTTCTCGTTAGCGCCGCACTCGTTTTCTTCATGCACGCAGGCTTCGCTCTAGTGGAGAGCGGGTTCTGTCGCAGGAAGAACGCCGTGATGGTGCTGATGAAGAACTTCGGTGTAGTCGCGATTTCATCGCTCATCTTCTACTTGGTGGGCTATGGCGTGATGTTTGGCGAAGGAAACACCTTCATGGGGCTTGCGAGCTTCTTCCCGAACAACGGGGGAGCGGACGCGGACCTGCCTCCATACGTCTTTCTCTTCTTCCAGCTGGTCTTCGCAGCGACGGCCTGCACCATCGTGTCGGGCGCGATCGCAGAGCGCGCCCGGCTCTTCACCTTCTTCCTCTTCACCGCGCTTGCCACCATGATCATCTATCCAGTGGTTGGTCACTGGGTCTGGGGCGGCGGCTGGCTCTCTGAAATGGGCTTCGTCGACTTCGCTGGCAGCACGGTCGTTCACGGCGTCGGCGGCGGTATGGCCCTCGCGGGCGCACTCGTCATTGGGCCCCGCATCGGCAAGTACATGGCCGACGGCTCCATCAGGCCAATGCCCGCACACAACTTCCCGCTCGCCGCGCTGGGCGTGCTGATCCTGTGGCTCGGTTGGTTCGGCTTCAACGGCGGCTCCGAGCTCGCCATCGACGGCGAGGTTGGCCGGATCATCCTCGTCACCAACCTTGCAGCTTCCGCGGGCTTCATCGGTGCGCTGAGCTGGATCAAGATTCGCAGCGGCCTCCTCGACCTTTCGATGGCGCTGAACGGCGCACTTGCCGGTCTGGTCGGTATCACCGCCGGTTGCTTCAACATTACGGGTGGCTGGTCGATCGTCGTTGGCCTCGTCGCGGGCATGCTCTGTATCGAAAGCGTTCTGCTCATCGACAAGATGAAGATCGACGACCCTGTCGGTGCGATCACCGTCCACGGGGTGTGCGGCATCTTCGGCACGCTCGCGGTTGGCCTGGTCGGCTATGGCAACGCTGCGACCGGCGCAGATCCCATCGGCCTTCTCGTCGGGGGCGGTGCCTCGCAGCTCTGGATTCAGGCCGTAGGCGCCGGGGCCGGTGTTGCGTTCGCCTTCACCGTCGGTGGCTTCATCTGGCTCGCGCTGAAGTTCCTCGTGCCTGGCGGCGTTCGCGTCTCTGAAGCGCACGAGCTCGAGGGTCTCGACATCGCCGAGTGCGGCGTTGAAGCCTACAACGAGGAGCTCAAGGGCTTCCATGCAGGGGCCGTCGCCATGTCGGCAGCGCCCGCGGAGTAGTGAGTTCGAGAGGAGGGGTGGGACGGCTCCCCGGTCTGCCTTGCCCCTCTTCTCTGCGTATTTGTGCAATGTCGAATTTGAATCAAGAGTTTGGGCGTGGGGACACGCCGGGAGTGGAGGTAGTGATGAGGAAATTGTTTTCGCTAGCGGTGATGTGCAGTTTGGCATTTCCCGCGATGGCGTTCGCACAGGGGCCCGAGTCCCCCAAGGAGGCTGCGGACGATTTGGATGCCGAGTACGGCCGCGAGGAGACAGTGGACTCCGCCGCAGAGGTGCCCGCCGAACCTCCCCCCAAGGAAGCCGAGATGAAGATGCCGGAGTCGCCGAAGATGGCGGCGGACGACATCGGCCTCGAGGAGCCCGACGTGGGCGGTTCCTGGAAGGACGGTCTTTCGTGGCAGGTCATGGCCAGCGCATTCTACCGAATCGGTGGGTACACCAATAACGGCGTACGCGCCGGGACATACAACAACATCCTGAGCACGGACACACCCACCGCCGGCTACCCCTACACGAACTACAACGGCTTCGGTCTGAACTTCGCGGGTGGCGACGTCATGTACACCGGCGAGAAGTTCGCCGTGCGATTGGACCTTCGCTTCGGCGAGGGTGCAGGGTTGTTGTCGCCCATCGCACCGATCAAGCAAGCATACGCGGCTTGGATGCCCAGCGAGAAGGTCAATATCGACGTGGGCTTCTTCGACACCATCTTTGGCGCCGAGGTTGCGGACGAGTGGAACAACGCCAACTACACCCGCGGCGCTCTCTACTTTCTTCGCCAACCGTTCAACCACATGGGCCTCCGCATGGGCGCCGAGCTCGGCAAGATCGTGGGCTTCACTGCGATGGTGACCAACGGCGGGGTCTACGGCGGAACGCCGATCGACGACAACGAAACTCCGGCGCTCGCCTGGCAGTTCGGCTTCAGCCCGGACGGCCACAACAGCGTTCGTCGCCGAGGTCTCCGTGAGGGCACCCGCGACATTGGTCTCTTCTTTGGCGGCAACCACGCCGCCAGTGGCCTCAACGGCAACAAGGACTGGGTGAGCTTCTTCGATGTCGTCCTGGCGATGGACTTCGACTGGTTCCACTTCGTGCTCAACGGCGACTACTACCTCGACGGGAACAACACCAACTTGGCGGGAGCCAAGGCGTCGGACTTCCAGTTCGGTCATAGCCTGGCGTTGATCTTCGACGCATCAGACCAGTGGTCGATCGGTCTGCGAGGGGAGAACGTGAGCGGAAACGACCTCTACAGAGAGGCCGCAGGCGGTTTCGGTGGCCTTTCCACGGGAACGATCACGCTTCGCTACAAGCCTGTCGAGTACCTCGTGATCAGCCTCGAGGGGCGAGGCGAGTGGGCAACCCGCGACGTCTACCTCTCACGACAGGCGGCTCCAATCCTCGATACAAGCGGCGCCACCGTCGGCTTCATGCCTGACAAGGGCCACAACTACGCCGCGATCATCGGCGTCACGGCCCACATCGGGAACTAACCCAGGTACCCATGACAGGGAGGAGGACGGCTCGAATGAGCCGGCCTTTCGCCGTTAACCGGGACACTGGCACCGGCGTACGTCGACTTCTACAGAGGAGGACGGCTCGGGATGGGCAGCACAGTGAATGGGTCGGCGCCTCGACGTATATCGACTCGAGGTGCCGGGCGACGGGGCTCCCATTCGCGAGCACGCCCTTCCCGAGCCGTCCTCCGGTGACCCAGCCGCACAACCCAGTTGCTGGCC
>QMMB01000393.1 GCA_003647035.1 Deltaproteobacteria bacterium
GACATAACTCTGCCGGATGCCGAGCTCTGCATTGACCACGGGCGGGTTGTAGACGAGCACTCGTCGAGGCCCGCTTGGCGCGCCGCTATCGTCGATGAGCTCGACCGGCTCGCCACCGATCCGGGAAGCGTGCTCGCGCGGATTGCCGATCGTCGCAGACGCGAACACGAAGGTCGGCGACGAGCCGTGGAAACGCGCGATGCGCAGCAAGCGGCGCATGACGTTGGCAAGGTGTGACCCGAAGACGCCACGGTACGTGTGCAGCTCGTCGACGACGATGTACTTGAGATTCGAAAAGAGCCGCGCCCACCCCGTGTGGTGCGGCATGATGCCCGCGTGCAGCATGTCCGGGTTGGTGAGCAGAACCCGAGCGCGCTGCCGCGCCGCCCGTCGTGCGTCGTTGGGCGTGTCCCCATCGTAGGTAACCGCCCCAACGCTCAGATCGGCCTCGCGCATGAGCCCGCGCAGTGCTTCTTCTTGATCGCGCGACAGCGCCTTGGTCGGAAAGAGATAGAGCGCCGTCGCGCTCGGGTCGGAGGCGAGCGCCTGCAGGATTGGCAGGTTGTAGCAAAGGCTCTTTCCCGAGGCGGTCGGTGTCGCGACCACCACGTGCTTGCCCCTGGACGCGAGGTCGAACGCGCGCGCCTGATGACTGTAGAGCTCGGAGATGCCGCGCTGGTGCAACGCTCGCTCGACCCCAGATGCCAAACCGGATGGCATTTCCCCGATGCTCGCCTCGTGCGGCTCGACCAGATGACTCCAGGTCACGTTCCGCCAGGTGCCATTACTGCGCCATTGCTCGAGGACCTCGGCCGCGCCCCGGGCCCGCGCCCATGGCTTATCCACCCGCCCCAAAGGCCGCGTCGTGCCCCGTGTAACTCCCCCCACTGCGCCCATGCGCAGCACTGTACGGCTGTTTAGTCAGCGCGGTCAAGAATCTCCAAACCCCTTGGGCAGATCTTCTTTCGGGACATACTGTCCTGATGAAGATGGGCGGGGCGACTTCGTCGAAACCCACACCCCATAGGAGGAAGAGAATGAGAATCGTTCCATCGCTACTGATTGCTCTGGCACTGGTCTTCGGCGTTTCAGCCGGAGCCACGCTCACAGCAAGCGCCGACAGCCCCAAAGAAGCCAAGGGCGCAGCTAAGGAGAAGGGGGAGGAAGCCAAAGAGAAGGCAGACGAGGCCGAAGAGAAGGCCGAGAACGAGGCGAAGACTGCGGCCGAGGCTCAGAAAGCCAAAGCCGAACGTGCAAAGGCAGCTCGCAAGGAGCGCTTGCTCAAGCAAGAGGAGAAGCGCCACGCCACCCGTGTGAAGGAGATCGAGGCAAGACGCGCCCGGGTGATCGCCCTGCACGAAAAGCAGCTCAAGAATATCGATGGGGCTGCGGCGAGGGAACAGGCACGGTACGACAAGCGCGTCGAACAGATCAACGCCAAGTAGCGCGTCGGACCCGCGATGGCGGAGGGCCCGTCTCGTCTGGCGAGGCGGGTTTCTCTAGGTTTGACCGGGAAGCGGCGCGTTCGGGTCGTAGGGCATTTCCTCACCGGCCTCCATACGCTGCTGCATCTCGTACTTCGAGGGGCAGCGTGGAATCACCTGATTTGCGAGGAACACACCATCGTCGCCAAGCTCGCCCTGCACGGTCACCTGAATGCCCTGTCCGTCACGAAACGTGTCTGGCACGACACACTGCGGGAAGCGCACCGGCATCTCTTTGCCTTCCTTTTGGATGACAAAGCGCCATTCGCAGGGCTCCTCGCGGAACTGAATCGAACCCTGCCGGAGCTCACCTTCGACGCGCAGATGGCGGCCCTCGAAGGAGTCGGGATCGCTCATCACCTCGTGAACTAGCTTCGAGTACACGAACGGATTGTCGGTGCCCGAAAGCAGCCAAGCCGCCGACCCAACGAGCACCATAAACACAAAGCCGACTTTGACGGCACCCGGGATCCCCCCCTTGCGAGGGGTTGGCGCGGATGGAGTCTCGTCCTGCACGTTCGTCATGACCGCAAGTATGGTGCCCGAAGTCGCAACCCGCCAGGGCGCGCCCAAACGAGCACACCCCGACGCGAGCTACAGCTTACGGCTGCACCTGGAATGCGATGACCAGTGCGTAAATCGCGAGTGACTCGATGAGAGCCAGGCCGAGAATCAGCGGGACGAGGATCTTGCCCGAAGCGTTCGGGTTACGAGCAATGCCCTCGAGAGCTGCGGCCGCCGCGCGACCCTGACCCATGCCGCAGCCGAATGCTGCGATGCCGATGGCCAGACCTGCGGCAAGCGCACGGCCTGCAATCGCGGTGGCCTCAGCGTCTGTCATCGGTGCGTCCTGCGCGAAAGCGGTCGCGGTGAGAGCGAGTGGTGCAGCAAAGCTGACAAGTCGCAGAGCCAATTTCTTCATTTTCCGGAGCCTCCTCAAGCCTCTCTTCCGAGAGGGAAACTTAGTGTTCTTCTTCGTGTTGAATCGCAAGGGTGATGTAGATCACCGACAGCAAACAAAAGACCAAAGTCTGGACGGTGATGACCAGACAGCCCATCAGGTAAAAGACAACGGGCACGGGCAGCAGCACCAGTCCCATCCCCGCAAAGAGGCTGACGAAGATGCCGAGCACGAGATGGTCGGCCGTCATGTTCGCCATGAGACGAATCGCCAGGGTGACGGGGCGAACGGCGTGGCTGATGAGCTCGATGAAGAACATCAGCGGATTGATGAACCAAGCGATCCACCAGGGCACCTTCGGCCCGAAGAAGTGCGAGAAGTACTTCACGAAGCCGTGCTCTTTCACGCCGTACAGGTGAGTCACCACGAAGATCACCATCGCCATCGCGAACGTGGTGTTGAGATTGTTGGTCGGCGGCAGAAAGCCTGGAATCAAGCCGAGGGCGTTCGAAAAGAAAATCACCAGCGCGCAGGTGCCGATGAGTGGCAGGAAGTACTTGGCGGGCTTGGCACCCATGAGGTCGGACGACATCTTGTAGGTCGTCCCGACGATCGTTTCGACGAAGCCGTAGAAGGTGACTTTGCCCTCGGGGAGGATGTTGTCCTCGATGTTCTTGAGGCGACGGCTCACATAAACGCCAACACCAATCAGGAGGGACACCACGACGGCATATGCGATGACGTGCTGCACGCCGATGTGCGGGTTGTGCTCCATGTAGCTCGGCGGGAACGCCTCCGACATCGCGTGCTGCAGAGATTCGTAGAAGGGCAGGAAGCTAAACCATGATTCGCCGTGCGGCATGCCTTACCCCTCCCCTACCGTAGCGGCTTCCCGCGCGGCCTGAGCCTCTCGAACGGAGAGCTCGGCACCGCTGTAGAGCATGCCGAGAACCAACGCGCCGAGGCCCACGGAGAAACCGATCGGGTCAACGCCCCAACGGGCGAGCAACGCCCAACAAACCGCCAAGAGCACGACGAGCTTGGCGCCCAAGAGCCCCGCGGCAAACCCACGATCGATGAAGCCAGCACCGCCGATGATCCGGCTAGCCAACCAGGTGATCGCCCAGGCATCCAAAGCAGCCACGGTGCCACCGACGGCGGCGCCGATCCCGATGCTCACCCCGCCGAGCACGAGGCCGAGGCCCGTGAGCACGTCGTCCAGATCGTGAACGCCCAGGTAGATGCGACTCAGCACGATGCCCAGCACCGCAATGCCCGCCAGCCACCAGACAGGCCGCTTGCGCAGCTCCATGGCCATCCCGATCCATAGCACTGCGGC
>QMMB01000394.1 GCA_003647035.1 Deltaproteobacteria bacterium
CTGGTCGCCGCAGCGCTCTTGTCGACTGCGTCCGTGTCGTCACAGCGAACTCTGATGGCGTCTCCCACTTGCGAGGAGCTGACCATCATGGACTTCCTCGCTCGCCTCGACGAGGAGCGTGGCCGCTACAAGAGAGGTCTCGACGTCGAGGACCGGCGCGACTTGTCTCAGCTCCGACGGGAAGTGTGCGCGCCGTACGTGGGCTATCGCGTCACGCGCCAGCCGACGACGACTTGGTCGAACGGGCGCGTGATCGTTCGGGGCTACTTGGAGCTCAATCATCCGAACGGTCGCATCGCCAAGAACCGAAGTGGCGCGTGGTTCTACCCGAGCGGCTCGAAAGCCAAGAGCGCGCTCGGGCAGTGGGACTATCCGACGGGCATGCTCGCGCGGACCTCCAGGGGCGGCATTTGGTACACGCGCGACGGGAAGTACGTCGAAGATGCGGACAAAGCGCGGGCCGACGCGTGCGAGTACCTAGGCAAGCATCTTTGTCCGCTTGGCAAAGCCGATGAGGACTTGCTGGCGGTTACCGTCATGGGCCTCATCAACAAGACGACCCCGCCCAAACAAAAACCAAAGCCCGAAGAATCCAAAGGCGCTTCGGACAAACGCGAGTAGGGCGCCCGTCGGGCCGACGGATGATGTCGGGCCGCCGTGGGTGTGGTAGAACCGCCGCCCATGATCGAGCCGTCGCCTCAAATTGCAACCGCGTCACCGGACCGGGACGCTCTTCTTCGAACAGCCCAAGCATCTCCCGAGATCGCCGGGCAGCACGACAAGCAACGATGGCTTGCACTCTACGCCGATGATGCGGTCGTCGAAGACCCTGTCGGGACGCCGGCTTCTCATGCCGGAAGGCGGGTCGGCCGTTTGGGCGACGAGCTCGGGCGGTTCTATGAGGCGTTCATCGCGCCGAGCGGGATCGACATGGTCACGCGCCGCGACATCGTATCGGGCATGCACGTTTTCCGAGCCGTCGACATCCACACTACCAATCTCAAGACGGGCTTGAAGATGACGGTGCCCGCGAACCTTCTCTACGAGATCTCCCCGCGCGACGGCGGCCTTGCGATCAAGCGCATGCAGGCTCACTGGGAGCTCAGCCGAATGAGCCGGATGTTGATGGGCGAGGGGTCGCTTGGGATGCGGACCATCGCAGTCATGAACTGGCGCATGCTTCGCGCGTTCGGGCCCAAGTGGTTGATGTCGTACTTCAAGGCTTCGCAACGAGGCGTGGGCCGAGCAGGTAAGGAGCTCGTCGGGGGACTTGTCGGCCAGGGGGCGCGCGACGTGTTCGCACCGGGGGCGACCGTGGAGCTGCCTGGCGGTGCGACCGCTTCGGCCGCCGAGTTCATCGAAGGATGCGCGGCGCTCGAACTTCGCGATCTGTTGGCGTCGGGCGGGACGGTATCGGGCCTTGCCTCCATCGAGTGGAGTGCGCGCACTCGGGAGGCCGCTTTCGTCGCGGAGCTGGATGCGTCGGGTGCGCACGTGCAACGGCTTCGCTGGTTTTGGGAAGGATGACGATGACTGCCGACACGCCGATCCTCGATGCTCACATGCACCAGTGGGACTTGCGCTCGAACCCGAGCGAAGCGGCTATTCTGGTGAAGCTCTTCGGATGGAACGACTCTGTCAAGGAGTGGGTGGCGAAGCTCCTGTATCCAAAATCCCCCCTTCGATTCGTCGGAAAGATCGACTACGTGGCGAACGATTACCTGATCGAAGACTATCGCGCCGAGTTGGGCCAGCTCGCTTCGCGCTTCTTGGGCACGGTCTACGTGGAGGCGATTTGGAAAGCCAAGAAGCACATCGACCTCGCCCGTCAAACCGCGTGGGTGGAGCGACTCGATCCAGGTGCATCCATCTACAAAGCGATCGTGGCTTCAGCTGAGCTCGAACGACGCGACCTCGGGGAGCTATTGCAGGCGCACGAAGGGGCCAGCACTCGCTTTCGCGGCATTCGAGACAAGCTTGCCATCCACCCCAATCGACAGGTCATGGACTATGCCCGCTCACCCACGCTCATGCAGGACCGTGCATGGCGTGCTGGCTATCAGATGCTCGCTGAACGCGGGCTCTCGTTCGATGCGTGGATGTACTATCACCAGCTTCCCGATTTCATCGATCTGGTGCGCGCGATCCCCGAGACACCGGTTGTTTTATGCCACCTCGCTACGCCGATCGGACTCGGAGGAGACTACGGCGGCCTTGGCAACACGGCCGGGGAACGGGACAAGATCGCCGGTCAGTGGAAAGACTCCCTTTCGCGTCTTGCCGAAGTGCCACACGTTCGTTTCAAGATCTCGGGCTTGCTGATGCCGATCGTGGGCTTCGGTGCGGAACAGCAGCCGACGACGATGTCCAAAGACGAGTTCGTCGACCGCGTCGGGCCTTTGGTTACTTGGGCACTCGACACTTTTGGCATTCGACGTTGCATGTTCGGTTCGAACTTCCCGATGGATAAGGTTTCGATCAGTTATCAGACGTTGGTGGCCGCACTCGACGAGCTGCTCCAAACCCGCACCGAAGAGGCAAAGCAGCTTTTCTTCAACGGCGTCGCCCGTGACTTCTATCGAATCGACTAGCCGCCAGCCTCCGGGGCCCCTGCCAGTTCCACGAGAGCCCCCGAACTTGGCCCCGAATCTCTCCGCTTGCCATCGGGAGCGAATGCGCGAATTATCCAACCGTTACTTAGAGGAGCGGTGAGATGGTGCGAAGTTGGCTTGTTGGTTGTGGGCTCTTGCTGGCTGTGGGTCTTGCTAGCTGTAGTGAGAGTTCTTCGAGTTCCGGCGGGAACGTTCAGATCGTTGCCGCCGCCGACGGCACCGTTGAGGTAGTCGTCGGGGGCGAGGCCCTCTTTGCGCTCGCCGCAACCGGTCCAGTCGCGCGCAATTTCATCGAGCGCCCTGTCGGGATCGGCGCCATTTCGTTCGAACGCACGGGAGAGGTGACCGACCCCTTGTCGGTGCTGTCCGTCGCCAACGACGGCACAAAGGCCAGCGTGCAGTACGCCAACGCAAGCGGTTCCCGCACCGCCACCCTGACCGCAGCCGCCCTCGATGACGAGGTCAGCGAGTTCCGACTCGAGCTCGCCGGTCCGGCCGCCGATTCGATCGCCGTCGGTATCCGTTGTGATGAGCTCGGAACGTTTCACGGGTTCGGCGAGCAGTACAACGCCACCAACCAGCGAGGCGAGGCATTCGAATTGCTTGTCAACGAGCAGGGCAACGGACGCGACGGAAGCCCAGGCGTGTCGGTCGGCGACGAGCACACCACGTACTTCCCGATGCCGTACTACATCGATGCACGAGGCTTCGGTGCGTTGTTCGACACGGAACGCCGCGTCGACGTGGACTTGTGCGCGAGTGACCAGGACATCGCGTGGATCGAGGTCATCAGCGGGGCGCGGGTGCAGTGGCGCGTCTTCCACGGTCCCACCGGCCTCGACGTCATTCGGCAACTTGGTGAGCTAGTCGGTCGCCCAACGCAGCCACCTGCCTGGGCCTACAACCTGTGGATGGCTTCCCAAGGTGGGAACGCCAATTTGCTCAGCGAAGAAGCAGCGCTGCGGGCTGCGGATATCCCAGTGGCGGCCTTCTGGGTTCAGGACTGGAGCGGTATTCGCACGAACCCCGATGGAGGCTCCGGGGTTCAGTACGTGTGGGAGCCGGATGAAACTTTGTATCCCGGTTTCGACGCGATGGTCTTTGA
>QMMB01000395.1 GCA_003647035.1 Deltaproteobacteria bacterium
GAGGTTACCCACAGGCCGTCCACAGGTTCGGGAGCGGAGTCGCCCCGGTTTGGCGACCGCAGAGGTCAGCAGATAAATGTGTCCTGGTTTCAGGCGTTTAAGCGTTAAAACCTACGCACACCGCGAAGTTCGGACGGTCGAAATCGGAGGCCTCGCCGACGGTTTTCCACACGCTTCGAAGGCTAGCGGGCGGCCTCGACAGCGGACAAGAGATCCTCGGTGCGGGCATTCATTTTCCGCTCTTCCCGAGTGTTGCCGTGGTCATAGCCGAGGAGGTGCAGGAGCCCGTGAGCCAACAAAAAGGTCACCTCGTCGATAATTGGGCGATCGTGTTCGGCTGCCTGGCGGGTCGCGGTGGGCAAAGAGATCACCACGTCACCTAGCAACCCTGACTCGAGCCCCGGGCCGGGGCCCTCGTTCATCGGGAACGCCAGGACGTCCGTCGCCTTGTTCTTCTTGCGGTACTGGCGGTTGAGGGAGCGAATCGTCGCATCGTCGCAGAGCAGGATCGACAGCTCGGCCTCGTCGAGACCCAAGGACTCGAGCATCTCCTCGGCCCGCCACGACAGCTCCCCGTGACGAACCGAACGGCGTTTCAAACCACGCGAGCGAAGCCACACCGGCATCGCGTGGCTACTGGCTCCCCCGCCTGATTCGGTCAAGTCGGGCCTGGGGGTGCTCCGAGCAAGGCGGTTGCTATGCTCCGCTGGTGTTCGAAAAAGTACTGATCTTGCGCCGTGGAGAGGCCGCGACCCGCGTAGCACGTACATGCCGACGAATGAGCGTAGAATCGATTGTGGTCGCCCCCAAAGACATGCCGGCGAGCCGTCACGTCGAAGCTGCGGATCGGCGCATCGAGGTCGACTTCGAAGAAGCGAGCGCGATTCCCCCTGACCAGCTCCCGGGGATTCTCGAGCAGGCCGGTGCGGACGCAGCCCACCTTGGCTATCAGGGCCAGCCCGAGATGTTCGAGCTGGCGAGTGCTGCTGAAAAGGCCGACGTAGCAGTGGTCGGAACCGACCTCGACGTGCTCGGTGCCCTCACCGACCAGACTACCATCTGGGCCGCCGCGGAACGGTCCCACGTGCGAACGGTCCACGATGCGGAAGATACGAGACGGCCACGCGAGATCGGCGTCCTGGTGGCTGCCGACTCCCATGGCGAAACCACCGCCATCGCGGAATGCGACCGCAGCCTTTCGACAGCGGAGCATGCCCTGATCCACGAAACGCCCTCGCCCGAGCTGCTCTTCCGCTCTGATGGCGCGGCGTTTCGGATGGCACTGTTCGAGAGCGCCCGGCGCCTCGCCGCCGAGCTTCGCTACGCTGGGCTTCTCGAAGTGAAGTTCCACATCGACCCGTTGGGCCTGTTCTGGGTGTCC
Source organism: Deltaproteobacteria bacterium (assembly GCA_003647035.1). Lineage (GTDB taxonomy): Bacteria > Myxococcota_A > Polyangia > Polyangiales > Houyiibacteriaceae > SG8-38. Next base: position 1,382 of record QMMB01000395.1, read on the forward strand.
GGCGTGAAGATCGGCTTGCCACGGCACCACACGCTCATCGAGATGGTCACCGGAGTGGACTTGGTCGCGCTGCAACTTCGAATCGCATCGGGCGAGCCGATCCCCGAAGAGCTGGAAACCATCGAACCTCAAGGGCACGCACTCGACGTGTCCATCCTCGCGCTCGATCAACACGACGCGGTCGTTTCCTCATATTCGGTGGCGCCTGCGCCTCAGGGCCGCTTTCGGGCGACCTCATCGGCCACGGTCGGCCTGCCGCTCCCGGCCGACGACCGGCCTTTGATTGCCAAGCTAACCGCCCACGCGCCCATCCGGCACCGAGCGCTCCTGTCGATGGATCGCATGTTGGCCGAGATGCGCGTCGAGCCCTTCTCGACGAACGTCCAGGGGCTGCGCCGAATCCTCAGCGACCATGCGTTCCGCGCGGGCCAATACGACAACGAATCCGTCTCGCGATTTGCCACCGGCTGACCCCGGGCACCCGTTGGGTCACGCTAGGCGCAGAATGTGGACTTGCCCGCATAGACGGCGCCGTCCCCAAGCTGCTCTTCGATGCGAAGGAGCTGGTTGTACTTCGCAACTCGCTCTGAGCGCGAGGCGGAGCCGGTCTTGATTTGGCCAACGCCCGTCGCAACCGCTAGGTCCGCGATAAACGTGTCCTCGGTTTCGCCGCTCCGGTGCGAGATGATCGAGGCGTATCCGTGCTGAGCCCCGAGCCGGATGGTGTCTAGCGTTTCGGTGACGGTGCCAATCTGATTGACCTTGATCAGGATCGCATTGGCGACGCCTCGATCGATGCCGACCTGGACCCGCTCGGTGTTGGTCACGAAGAGGTCGTCTCCGACGAGCTGGACTTTGCTGCCGAGGGCGTCGGTCTGGACCTTCCATCCGTCCCAGTCGTTCTCGTCCATACCGTCCTCGATGCTGACGATCGGGTACTTGGTGCAGTACTCGGCGTAGATCTTCACGAGGCCCGCGGCATCGACTGGCTTCCTGTCGAACGTGTAGACGCCTTGCTTCTTGTCGTAGAACTCGCTGGCCGCGCAATCGAGGGCGATCGAGACCTGCTCCCCTGGCCGATAGCCCGCAGCTTCGATGGAGCGCGCCACGAACACGAGTGCTTCCTCGTTGGTGGAGAGTTGCGGCGCGAAGCCACCCTCGTCGCCTACGCCCGTGGTGTGACCCGCTTCCTTGAGGAGCTTCTTGAGGTGGTGGAACGTCTCGACGCCGGCGCGAAGCGCCTCGGCGAACGTGTCGAAGCCGTGAGGAACGACCATGAACTCTTGAATCTCGAGGCCGCTGTCGGCATGAGCGCCCCCGTTGATGATGTTCATCAGCGGGGTGGGCAGGACGTGCGCCTGCGCGCCTCCGAGGTAGCGCCACAGCGGAAGGCCGACGGCATCGGCAGCAGCCCGCGTAACGGCCATCGAGACACCGAGGATCGCGTTGGCGCCGAGCTTCGCTTTGGTCGGCGTGCCGTCGTAGTCCAACAGGGCATGATCGACCCCGAACTGATCGAGCGCATCCAGACCGACCACCTGGGGCGCGCCCTCGTTCACCACGTTTTGGACGGCCTTCAAGACCCCCTTGCCCAGATAGCGGCTCGCGTCTCCGTCCCGGAGCTCGTGTGCTTCGTGCTCACCGGTCGAGGCGCCGGACGGAACGGCAGCTCGGCCTGTCGCGCCCCCCATCAATTCGATGTCGACCTCGACCGTGGGGTTGCCGCGGGAGTCCAGTATCTCTCTGGCGCCTACTGCGATGATCTCGGTCATGGTTTCGCCTCGCGCAGCCCTTAGCGGTTGTCTAGGGGCGGTGCAAGGATGTCGATGCTAGGGTCGGCCGCCATGCATGCTTCTCTGTTCATTCCTTGGTTCCGTCTCGAGCCCTGGGACATCCCCCTTCCGTTCTCAATCCCCGTCCTGGGCGACACGTTATCGATTCAGCCGTTCGGCGTTCTGGTCGCGACGGGCGTGCTGCTCGGCGCGTGGGTGGCCGGTCGCTTCGCACAACGCAACGACCTCGATACCGTCGCGACCGGCGACATAGTGACCTACGCCGTCGTGACCGGTTTCCTCTTCGGCTACTTCTTGAACGGCCTCTTCTACGAGCGCGAAACGTTGATGGAAGTCCTGCGCAATCCCTCCATGTTCTTCTCGACATGGCTTGGGCTCTCGTCGTACGGCGGCTTCTTTGGCGGCATCCTCGGCTGCTTCATCTGGCGCTACCGCAGGAAGATGCCGCTGCTCCCCTACGCCAATGCGGTCTGCTTCGGTTTGCCATTTGGTTGGTTCTTCGGGCGCTTGGGCTGCTTCTCCGTCCACGACCATGCCGGCAA
>QMMB01000396.1 GCA_003647035.1 Deltaproteobacteria bacterium
GCGCCATCGCGCTACCAATCCCGCCACTGCCGCCGACGACGAGCGCGACGCCTTCGGGGAAGTCAGGCACGGGCCCGCTCCCGCAGCTCGAATTTCACGACCTTGCCGGTCGCGTTGCGGGGTAGGGCGTCGAGGACTTCGACGCGCCGAGGCACCTTGAAGTTTGCCATGTTGTCTCTGCTCCACGCGATGACTGCGCCCGACGCGAGCGATTGCCCAGGCGCCGGCACGACGAACGCCATTCCGACTTCGCCCAGCCGTTCATCGGGCACTCCGATCACTGCGACTTCGCCCACTCCGGGCATTTGCAGCAGTGTGTTTTCGATCTCGGCGGGATAGGCGTTGAAGCCGCCGACGATGAACATGTCTTTGAGCCGGTCTGTGATCTTGATGTAGCCGCGCTCATCCATGGTGCCGATGTCGCCGGTGTGCAGCCAACCATCGGGATCGATCGTCTTCCTGGTTTCCTCTGCGGCGTCGAGGTAGCCCTTCATGACGTTGTATCCGCGGACGACGATTTCGCCTGGTTCGTTGGCAGGCACCGGGTTCCCCTCGCTATCGATGATGCGGACCTCGACGTCGGGAATCGCCCGGCCGCTCGTGGTGGCGATGGTTTCGGCATCGTCGTCGAGCCGGCACATCGTCACGACGCCACAACTCTCCGTGAGGCCGTATGCGGTGATCACGGTTTCGAACCCGAGGTCATCTTTCATGCGGTGGATGAGCTCTACCGGGATCGCCGCACCGCCGGTGACTGCGAGTCGGAGGCTCGAGATGTCGAACTGTGCGCGATCGGCATGCAACAAGAGCGACTGGTAAAGAGCGGGCGGCCCTGGCAACATCGTGATCGCGTCGGCCTGAACCCGCCGAAGCACGACGTCCACGTCGAACACCGGCTCAGGGAACACCGTGGCTCCGCGCATCAGCGCAGAGAACCACCCGGCCTTGTAGCCAAAGCTATGAAAAAACGGGAGTACGACTAGGTAGCGATCGCCCTCGCGAAGACCAACGATCGAGCTCCATTGATCGAACACGCGAAGGTTCTGTGAGTGCGTGCACATCGCGCCCTTGGGTTTCCCCGTGGTGCCCGAGGTGAAGAGGACGTCCGCGACGTCATCCGGGTCCACACTTGCCGCACGCTCTTTCGCCGCCGTCGGCGAGACTTCTGACGCGCTCGCCAAGAACTCCCGATAGCTGAGCGTGCCTTCCGGTGCGTCCCCTCGAAGGACGATGATCTGCACGAGCTCTGGAAGCTCGACATCCGTGCCGCGAAGAAGCGCCACGTAGTCGACATCGAGGAACCCCGTCACCGTGAACAGTACCTTTGCGCCGCTATTTTCGAGTAAGTAGACGGCTTCGATTCCCTTGTACCGCGTGTTGATCGGGACCATCACCGCGCCGACGGAGTGAATCGCGAGCGCGCAGACGATCCACTCCCAAATGTTCGGCGCCCAAATGGCGACGCGATCGCCTTTTTGTATACCCCCGCCGATGAGGGCGCCGGCAGCCTCGTCCACTCGCTCCGCCAGGTCGGCAAAGGTCAGCGTCGTCGAGCCGTCGACGATGGCTGGCCGGTCCCCGAGGGCACGAGCCTGCTGTGCGACCATGTCGGGAATCGTTTCGAACACGGCGCCCGTGATATCGCCAACCTCCAAGGAGGGCAACGGCCGGCTGGCAAGCTAGATTCTATTTCGTCCCCATTCATGGATTGACGAACCGTGTAATATCGCCATATTTCGCCGACTTTCGTGCAACTCGTTGCCCTTTTCGGGCCTTACTCTCTACAATTGGCTTACACGATGGACAGGGACTGGGACGTCAATCCGACCTACGAGTCGGACCACTTGCGGATCGATGCAACGCTGTCACCGGCGATTCTGTACGACATGAAGCTGCCGCGGCAGGTCAAGGACCAGGAGGTCGCGTTGATGCTGAGCATCGCTGACCACCACCGCGATCGCGGGCTGCCCTTCGTGGCGCTCGTCCGGCATCAGCGCGGTACGGGCGTCATCGCCGCTCGGCATCGCAAGGCCTTCGCCGACTGGTTGGAGGATCGCCGAGACGCGCTGAAACGGGACAATTTCGCCGTCGTCATCGTGATGCCCGAAGCGATCTTCAGGGCGGTCCTTCGGGTCGTGTATCGCTTTCGGGCGCCGCCCCTCCGCACCGTCACCACATCGGACGTGCCGAGCGCCGCGTCCGCGGTACGCAGCGAGCTAAGACGGATGGGGGAGACGATCACCCCGGACATCGAGGCCTTCCTCGACTCCGTGCCTCGCTGAGCGCCCGGCCCGTCGGCTTGACCGGCGGACTGAAACGCGTTTCACTTCGGCCCACCTTCGAAGGGACGCGCCGTGGGCATTTCGCACGAAATCATTGATGGAATCGCCGAAGTCGTCGTTGACTATCCCCCGGTCAACGCCATCTCGGTTGCCGGCTGGTTCGAGCTAGCCAAGGTGATCACGACTGCGGGCAACGACCCAGAGACCCGCGCGGTCATCCTTCGAGCGGAGGGCCGAGGCTTCAACGCTGGTGTCGACATCAAGGAGATGCAGGACACCGAGGGCTTCGACGCACTCCTCGGCGCGAACCGCGGTTGCTGGGAGGCCTTCAAGGCGGTCTACGAATGCAAGGTCCCCGTCATCACGGCGGTCCATGGATATTGCGTAGGCGGCGGAATTGGCCTGGCCGGCAACTCGGACATTCTGATCGCCGCCAAGGGCACCAAGTTCGCGTTGCCCGAGGTCGACCGGGGCGCACTTGGCGCAGCCACCCACCTCGCGCGCTTGGTCCCGGCGCTCAAGATGCGCGCGATGGTCCTTACCTGCGAGGCCGCGACAGCCGAAGAGCTACACAACTGGGGCTCGGTCTACGCGGTCGTCGAACAAGATCAGCTCGCCGACAAGGCGAGAGAAGTCGCTCGCACCTTTACCAAGAAGATCCCGCGCGTCGTGCGCGTGGCGAAGGAATGCCTGAACAACATCGATCCGGTGGACGTGAATCGTTCGTACCGGTTCGAGCAGGGCTTCACCTTCGAGCTGAACTTGGCTGGTGTAGCCGACGAGGCTCGGGACGCGTTCGTCGAAAAGCGCGACCCCGATGCCGATGAGAAGTGAGGAGAGCTTCGTGACTGACAAACGTATGACGGTGGATGAAGCCGTCGCTGAGGTGATCGATGGAATGACCATCGGCATCGGCGGTTGGGGCTCCCGGCGCAAGCCGATGGCGTTCGTTCGGGCCTTGGTCCGAAAAGGCGTCAAGGATCTGACCGTCGTCTCCTACGGGGGCCCGGATATCGGAATCTTCTGTGCGACGGGGCAGATCAAGAAGGCGGTTGACGGCTTCGTGTCTCTCGATTCGATCGCGCTCGAGCCGCATTTCCGCAAGGCGCGGCAAAACGCGACGATTGAAGCGGTCGAGCTAGATGAGGGCATGTTCCTTCTCGGCCTCCGCGCCGCGGCGCAACGCCTTCCGTTCTTGCCGACTCGAGCTGGGCTCGGCTCGGACGTCCTGAAGATCAACCCGCACCTCAAACCGGTCAAATCGCCGTACGGCGACGGCGAGGAGCTCGTGGCGGTGCCCGCGTCGACCGTGGACGTGGCGTGCATCCACATGAATCGCGCCGACGCGTCCGGCAACGGCCAGGCTCTCGGTCGTGACCCGTACTTCGACAACCTCTTCTGCATGGCGGACAAGAAGGCTTTCATGAGCTGCGA
>QMMB01000397.1 GCA_003647035.1 Deltaproteobacteria bacterium
AAGTCCCCGAGCAGTCGCCCCTTACCAACACCCCGCACCGCCGCCGCATCCACCGCCCCAACATCCGCATCCAAACTCGCGTCCATACCTTCTGGCAAAGCACACCGCGTGCCAACGACCGCGCAAGTGATTCCAACCACCTAGCCGCACGCCAACGCCGGATTGCCCAAACTCCGCCGGCGCCCGCCAACCACTCGGTTGCCGTCGCACGCTGTCACCATTCCGTCCGATGCCGCTGCCCGACTAGCAGAGGGTCCAGATGAACAGGGTCCGTGGTGGCGACATCGTCGTTAGGCCGCCGCTGTCGGTGACCTCAAGCCGAATGATGTGCTCGGTGCCGAAGCACTCGTCGGAATACAACCGTATGGTGAGATTCGCACCGGTACCGAGTACTTCGGATTGGAGACTGCTCTGGTTTGTCTTCCACACGAGCGCCGCTCCGGTGAGCGTGCCATCCTCGTTGTCCACCCCGAGACCTTCAACCGTCACATCGGTGTACCAGAGACCCAAACCGTCATCGAAACCGTCGTAGACGTAATCCGGGTTGTCGATCCCCGAATCGCCCACGGGACCGACGATCGTTGCTTCGGGAGGACTGTTGGTGCCGCCGGTGCCGCCGGTGCCGCCCACGCCGCCCGTGCCAGCTGAGCCCCCTGAGCCAGAGGAGCCACCCGACCCACCGGAACCGCCAGAGCCAGCCGCGCCGCCATCGCTGTCACTTTCGCATCCTGTGATTGCCAACATCAAACCGAGTACCACTGCCCAAAGAACCTGTTTCCTATCCATGACGCAGCCTCCTCCACCGCCAATCGCGGTGGCCTACCTGCGTAGAGGTATCAGACATCCGGTAGTCTTGTTCAAGGGTGAACTGCGCCATCGTCGTGCCACAGCGACACGCCTCATCCGCCGCCAATCCATCCGCCTCGCCCACATAGCCAACACCCTTCCCAGGCTCAATTCGTCGACCCTTTAGGAAGCTTCTTGGCTAGCCCGCACATGAGCCGGGACCAGGTCGTCGACCGGAACATCGGCCTTGCGCATCGCGACCTGACAGACTTCCACGCCGGGCTCTGCCTGCGACCGGAGCACGACGAACTGCCCGCCGATGCCCTCGAGCATCTTCCTATCGTATTCCATCATGCGGTAGCAGCCTTCGACGTTGCCGGTTCCGGGGTGTGGGCAAGTGATATGGATCTCAGCATAGACCGTGTCGTTTTCGACACTGGTAATCGGCACACCCTTGCGCGACGGAAACATTCGTTGCCACTCCTCGCCGATCTCCTCGACCGTCGTCTGAGGTTGTGCCTTACGCATCCGCATCGTTGCGGCCGCGAGCCCGCGCATCAAAGGCCGCGTCGCAAAGTTGAGCCACGGCCGACTGCTGAACCAAACCGACACCGGCACGATGGCCATGAATAGCTGCTTCGGGACCCGCATCTCCGGTGAGAGTACCGGCGGACCCTACGCAACGTCAAAGCGTAATCACCTCGCTGAGGCGCTCCACGAGTTCGCTCTTCTTGCTGGCAGCGAGGTCTTTGTCGAGAGAGACCATCACGAGCCGAGCCGTGGGACCGTCGAGGGAAGACCGCAGCAAACCCAAGAACCGAGGCGGCGCAACGAGCACCAGGCGTTTGTATCGATTCTGTACGCGGCCGTCCTTGAGTTTGTCGGCCAAGGCTCTCGCGAAGTCGGAAACCGCGCGGTCGTGCGGGCCTTCACTCTGGCTCATCGATGCGCGACTCGGGTCACCGCTGTTCTTCCGAAAGGAACGGCCAGGGCGGTCAGAAGCCATGTCCCGATCCCGTGCGCGACCGTCCGGGTGCTCGATCTCCTCCACGAGGTCTAGCCCCGTTCCGCGACCGTGGTGCTCGAAGAACCGCGCCCCTGCTTCGTGAGCGACTAGAATCCATGTGCTGTCCATCATCTGTACTCCCTACCTGCAACTCAGGAGGCGGGCAACAGAGGATGCGGGCGCGGCAGGAGCGGCGCAGTAGTGACATGGAGATGCTGGAGTGTTGATGGCAGGATTCACACAAGGTAGGTACCGACACGTGACTACCATCCAGACGACCGACCCCAGAGGTCTAGCCCTAACTGGAATCGACGCTCAGGGAGCGGAAACCTTTGAGTCGTTTATCAACGACTCGTACTACTACAGGGTCGGCGTACAAGATCGGTTGGACAGCTTTTTACTGGAGCAGCCGGCCTTCGGCATGGGCCATGTCTTCAAAGGCTATTCACTGATGTCCGAGGGGCTTGCCAGCTCACATGCCAAAGCCGCAACGCACTTGCAGATGGCCCAGGCTTTGCCCGCCACTCCCCGTGAGCGCTTACATCAAGAGGCCTTGCGCGCCTGGATTGCTCAAGACTGGCGAGCCTGTGGTTTCGCTTGGGAGCAGATTCTAGCGAAATGGCCCTTAGACCTTCTCGCCTTCAGGCAACATACGGGAACACTGTTCTGGCTAGGCGGCAAACGACAGCAGGCGCAAATAGCAGCAAGTGTTGCGAGTCACTGGGGGACAGAGATTCCTGGCCGTCCGCACTTTCTATCCGCTTACTCGTTTGCGATGGAAGAAATCGGTCACTACGCAGAGGCCGAGCGAGCAGCAAGACAAGCTTTGGAGTCGCAACCCCAGGACTTGTGGGCTTTGCATGCATTGTCGCACGTCCTAGAAATGCAAGGACGTACACAAGAAGGCATCTCGTTACTGGAAGAGTCCGGAAACTTCTTAAACGACTACAATCTTTTTCGTGGTCATTTGTGGTGGCACTTGGCCATCTTCAAGTACTCGACACGCGCCTTCGACGAGGTGCTGGAATTACTAGACCGTGAAATCTACCCTACGAGCTCGTCGTTCTACCTGGATATTCAAAATGGCGCATCGCTGCTGCTTCGACTGGAGGCCCAGGGCGTTTCGGTAGGAATGGAACGCTGGGAACGCTTAGCTCAGGGTTCATTACAAACCGCAACCCAAAACACAGTCTGGTTCACTACCGCACACCAGGTACTGGCCTTGCTGCGGACAGGACGCGTTTCTGCCGTCGACGAAACGATCAACTATGCGAACGCGCAGGGTCATTCTGGTTCACGGCGAGCCCTGTTGGCGGCTCAGATTTCAGAAGCAGTTGTCGCTGGTTCCCAAGGGCAAGTTCAGCGTGCTCTCGATTCGCTGTTATCGTTGCGACACGAGTTTGGCCTGCTTGGAGCCAGCCATGCACAGCAAGATCTTTATCAACACATGATGATCTCAGCGGCAATGCAACTAGACGATTGGCCGCGAATACGGCAACTTTTGAAAGAACGCAGCATCGTTCGATTCTGGAACCCAGCAAGTTTGGATCAACTAGACGCGTTTGCGCGGCAGATCGATGAGTTCGAGACGGCAGAACAGGTAAGAGCTGAACTCTGCCATTGACGCCACCTCATAGAGGCTTCTCGATAGCTACACCAAGTCCACCTGCGCCAGCCCCAAGCTCACACCAAGTCAAGCTGCGCTAGATTCTCAAAGTGCGCGTCTCGCGTGCACAACCTCGCCCCATGCTCGGTCACCAACGCCGCAATCCACAAGTCATTGGTCGGCACAGGCGTCCCCTGCTGCCGAAGCTGCCGATAGAGCGTCGCATAGCGATGGGTAGTCGCATCCGTCGCATACACCACTTCAACCCCAGCCTTCGCCAAGAACCGCTGGAGGAACCGCTCGTTCGC
>QMMB01000398.1 GCA_003647035.1 Deltaproteobacteria bacterium
CGTCGCGGTGATTCGTGAGCACGGGGTCGAAGACAAGATGACCGGCTCCGCGTTTTCCAGCGACCTCCTGATAGAGCTTCGTGCCGCAGCACCCGAGATCCCCACCAACACCGGCGTCAACGAGACTCTCGTTTTCTGGGGCAAGTCCTTCGATCCACTCGACCCCGAATACATGCCACCCGCCGAGTTTCTTCAGGTTCCCACTCAGTTCGAAATCGGCGACGGCTTCATTGTCGACGTCCTGCACCCAGGCTTTGTCCCCCGAGCCCACGAGCTCAACATGTTCGTCCACGTCTGGACGATCAACGACGAAGAAGAGATGCGCTTCCTCATCGAAACCTACGGGGTAGATGGCATCATGACCGACTACCCGCCACTCCTCACCAAGGTCATCAACGAGCTAGGCGTCGGCGACTAGCCGCTTCTTCACGATCTCGACACGCAAGTCGATATTACGCGGGGAGGTTCTCGACAAGCAGCTTCAGTGAATCGTGCGTCGTGAAGATGCCTATGATCTTCACGCCTTCAACCACGACCGCCGAGCCGTACTTGTGCTCGAGCATCTCTTGCAGCACGTCGAAGAGCGAGGTGTCTTTGGAGACGGTGTACGCCTCTTGGGTCATCGCCTCTTCGACAGTCGTGCGGTCGGGATTGACCTCGTTGAGGCCGGCGATCATGCCGAGGTCGCGATCGCTGACGATGCCGTAGAGCTCGCCGCCGTGCAGCACGGGCAGATGGCGAATGCCGTGCTTCTGCATGAGCTTCTGCGCGAACGTGATCGTCTGTTCGCTCCCCACGGTGTGGGGCGTGGCCGTCATGTACTCGGCGATCGGAGCGGTCTTATCCATGCGCGGAGCTGTACCACACCCGGGCGGTTCCGCCACGTCTGGCTTACGCCTGGCGCCCGTATTTACGTCGAACCTGCCCAACGGCTCGCCGGCTCTGACCCACCAGCACGGGAGCGAAGCTCAGGGGGAGCACCAGGTTCCAGACCAGGATCTGCATGGGAAGGATGGGAAGCGGTGCATTGATCGCCGAGGCGATCCCCACCGGGATGAGCTCGCTCAGGTTGCGCGACAACAGGTAGAATACGAAGCTCCGGATCGGTCCGCGCGTAGACATGCGTCCTGCGAAGCTTCGATGCGCCCTCCTCACCGCCGTCCAGCAGCGCCTGAAGCTCGGCGGTAGGCGCCTGGTCGCCCGTTACCATCACCACGTCGACGCCTGCGCTATGGCAATGCTCGATCGTCCCGACCACGTCCGACCGCGGCGGATCGGACAGCGCCACCAACCCGATGGTTCTCGTTGCGCCACACCTCGAGGGTCGATGCGCCAAGCTGTTCCGCCCCTTCGGTTGTACGCACCGACACGCAGGCCTGAAACACGGCCTCGGGCGCGCCAATCGTGCGTGCCGGTGCGCGACCGGCGAACAGCGTGCGCCTATGACCCCTCGCTGCCTCCCGAAAAGCCCCGAGTCCCGTTGGCACGTTCGATGCAATGCTGATATCAACTGCAACCCCTCAAAGGAGGCGACGATGAGCGCAGAAGAAGCAGACAAGAAGCTGAAACAGGACTTGGAAGACACCCGCAACGACCTCAAACGAGCCGCGGACGAGATTCGAGTGAAAATGCACCTCGCCGGCATGGACGCCAAGGATGCGTGGGACGAGATTCAGCCACGTCTCGAAGACTTCGAACGGCGCTTCGACGAAAAGGCCGACGCGGTCAGCGACGAGCTCAAGGCATTGGGCAGCGACATCAAGCAGCGCTTGCTCAACATCAAGGCCAAGCTCAAGTCCGAATAGCGGCCTCGCGAACCACAAACACGCTGCAAGGGGCGTGACGGACGGTCGCCTCGGCAACGCTTCCCAGTAGGCGGCGCAACATCCCCGTGCGCCCATGCGACCCGAGGACGATGAGGCTCGCCTTCGTGTCCTCAGCGATCTTGCAAATCTCCATCGACGGATGCGCGCTTGGAATCGCGTCGTATTGCACGTCGGTATCGTTGAGATGACCGAAGTAGCGACGGCGGGCTTCCTTGAGCTGGCGCATCGAGTCCTCGTCCCAGCCCTGCCCGTCCCCTTCGGGCAGCTCACGGCCCCCGGGCCCTTTGGCCTTCTTGGGATCGCAGACGTGAATCAAGAACACGCGTATCTCATCCGGCGCGGCAATGTCGGCAGCCCTCTGGAGGGCAGTGTCCGAACAGGCGGAGAAGTCGGTACAAACGACCATGAGTGGCTTCATTATTCCGTGTAATTACTATGTTTTCGGCCCTTGAGCACGCCCTTAACCTTGACAGTGGTGACTGGCAGAGTTATGAATGACTCAATGGGAGGTGCCAAATGGATTTTCTTTGGATCACATTGGCTGCATGGGCCGCTTTCACCGCCGCAGCAGTTCTACCTGGCTTCCTAGCCGACAAGATCGCTCGCGATTGGGGACAAGCCCACGCATAATCCCAACCTACCCAGGTTGAATGACCTGCTTGCAGGATGACGGAGCAAGACGAGGCCACGTACACGATCGACCAGCTTGCCGCCCACACGGGAGTGCCAAGCCGGACGATTCGTTTCTACCAGAGCAAGGGCGCGCTGCCCTCACCCGTCAGGCGCGGGCGAAAGGCCTTCTATGGTCCTAGGCACGTCGAACGGCTCGAGCTGATCGCGCGACTCCAGGACAGGGGTCTCCAGATCCGGGCCATCCGCAACCTGCTGGATCAGCTCGACTGCGGACAAGCCTCACTCGAGGATTGGCTGGGGTTCGAGGCCGAGCTCCGTACGCCATGGAGCGAAGATGCCCCGGAGCTGCTCACCGAGGTGGAGATCCAGGAGCGACTCTCGGATCGGCCGCCGGGGTTGCTGGCGGCGCTCATCAAAGCCGGACTGCTCGAACGCGAAGCCAATCAATACTTGGTGAGGAGTCCCGCGTTGTTGAAGATGGTCCTCATCCTCGAAGCGAACGGGATCGACGTGGAAACCGCGAACGGGGCCGCAGGGATCCTAGCGCGCCACATGTCCAAAGCGGCGAACGAGCTGAGCCTTCACTTCGAGGAACATATGAGCGACCGCCTCCGCGACGGCAGCCTCGACAATTCCGGACAACTGCTGAGCACTCTCAAACCCATCGCGCTCGAGGCTGCAGGGGTGATCTTCGCGCAGGAGATCCAGCGCGCCCTCGAGCAGATGCTGCACGAAGGGCGTTTGGCGCACGTTGCGTCCGGGCGCGTCGGCGACGATCCCGAGACCCCCGACGACTAAAGCCGTCGCTCAGCTCAAGTCGAGAAGCACCTTACCCGTGCGGCCGGGTCGGCGCGCGTGCTCGAGAGCTGCATGCAGATCATCGAGCCGGTAGGTCTGCTCGACGGAGGTGCCCAACACACCGCTTTCGATGAGCTTGGCGGTCTTGCGCACCAATCCGATGCGCTGAAACAGGGTGCGGCTGGCCAGATACGCGGCCAGGTAGAACCCTTCGATGCTCGTCATCGGCATGATGATGTCCCGGGGAGGCAGCGAGATCGGCTCGCGGCTCAAAGTTCCGTAGCAAACCATGCGGCCCCGCGGAGTGAGAGCGCGCAACACGGTCGACCCCGTCGCGCCGCCTACGCAATCGAGGACAGAGCCCACGCCGCCCGGCGCAATGCGGTGAACGGCGTCGAGGAGACCCTCATCAGCGAGCGCGACGACGTACTCGATATCGCGCTGCGC
>QMMB01000399.1 GCA_003647035.1 Deltaproteobacteria bacterium
GCAGGCCGCTTCAACGAGATCTGTTGATCGTTCCATGACCCTCGGATGTCGATGCGCATCGCCGAGCCGGCAGACCTGTCGCTGTCGATCTGCAATGCAAGCACGCCCGGGCCCGCCGAGCCGAAGCCGGATCCGAAAACCAGCGTACCTGCTTCAGGTACTTCGACGAACCAGTCGACCTGCGCATCGGGCGCGATGACGATTGCAGGCCGAGCAACCCCGCCCACTGAAACCTGCTCGACCGCAACACGCCGAGGCGCGTTCGCAGCTTCCGCGGAGGCCGGCTCGAAGAGTAACCAATCCATCGCGAACGATCGCGATTTACCGCGAACCTGGGCTGTCTTCGTTGCGCGGAGCATGATCGAGTTCTCTCCCGATCGGATGTCCCCTTCCGCGATCGGGATCACGAACTCGCGAAAGCCGTCTCCCCGCGACACCCGCGCCTCCCCGACGGTCTGGCCGTTGACGTACACGATCAGCGCGCCCGTCGCGTAGGGACTGGCGCGAAACCGAAGTTGCATGGCCTGTTTCGATTCGGCGGGAAGGTACAGGCGCGCGGTCTTGCCGAACGTCGACACGCGCGCATCACCTTCGCGGCTCTCCCCTTGCCAACCGCTGTTCCAATTTCCAAGCGTGTACTTGAGGCGGGCCGCGGTGCCGAAGTCGATGAACAGGCCCGCCGGGTCATAGACGTCCGCGAGGTGCAGCAAGGCGAGGAGGTCCACGTAGGTAGACGTGCCGTCCGGCGCCGCAGCGACGGCCGGAGCAGGCGAGGCCGGGGCACGCGCAGGAGCTTCGACTCGTTCGGGTGCGGGCTCTTCCCCCTCTTCGCTACACGTGAATCCCTGCAAGCAGAGAACGAAACCAAACACCAAGCGGCTCTTCATAGATCTTCCCCTTCGCGCGTTCCGCTACCACGGGCCGGGGAGAGGAGCAACGGCGCCGGGACGACCGCAACGCCATCGGATGTGCTAACCCAGGGGCCTCATGGATGGGAACGGCGAGCCGCGCGATTGGAGCGTGGAGCAGAGCACGAAGCTTTACCAGATCAAAGGCTGGGGGGAACCGTACTTTCGCATCAACGAGCGTGGTCATGTCGACGTGCGGCCCGACCCCACCGTGGACCGTGCGATCGATCTCTATGATCTGACGACACAACTCGCGGCACGTGGGATCGACCTTCCTCTGCTAATTCGTTTCCCGAACATCCTCCACGATCGCATTCGATGTCTGAACGAGTGCTTCGCAAGCGCGATTCGCGAATACGGATACTACGGCCAGGACCGGGGTGTCTTTCCGGTCAAGGTCAACCAGCAGCGGCATCTCGTCGAGGAGATCGTCGAATCCGGGCGGCCCTGGCGGTTCGGGCTGGAGGCCGGCTCGAAGCCCGAGCTTCTGATCACACTCGCCGCCATGGAGGATGAAGACGGCTTCATCATCTGCAACGGCTACAAGGACCTCGCGTATCTCGAAACGGCTCTGGTGGCGCAACGTTTCGACAATACGGTCGTCGTCGTGCTCGAACGGATCGAGGAGCTCGATCTCGCGTTTCGCGCTTCTGAGAAACTCGGCATTCGACCTTGCCTCGGAGTGCGAGCCAAGCTGAGCAGCAAAGGCATGGGGCGCTGGGCGGCCTCCGCCGGCGACCGCGCGAAGTTTGGCCTAACGATGTCCGAGATCGTGCACGTCGTCGAAGAGCTCGAGAAGCGCGACATGC
Organism: Deltaproteobacteria bacterium; assembly: GCA_003647035.1. Taxonomy (GTDB): domain Bacteria; phylum Myxococcota_A; class Polyangia; order Polyangiales; family Houyiibacteriaceae; genus SG8-38. Next base: position 1,718 of record QMMB01000399.1, read on the forward strand.
TCGACTGCCTGAAACTTTTGCACTTCCATATTGGAAGCCAAGTCTCGAGCATCATCCCGGTGAAGAACGCCATGCGCGAAGCGGGACAGATCTACGTCGAGCTGGTGAAGATGGGCTGCGAGATGGGCTTCCTCGACGTCGGTGGAGGCCTGGCCGTCGACTACGACGGATCGAAAACCGACTTCCGCGGTTCCATGAACTACGATCTCAAAGAGTACGCTTACGACGTCGTCGCGGGCATTCAGGAAGCCTGCGAAAAGGCCAGCGTTCAACCGCCCACCATTGTCAGTGAAAGCGGCCGGTCGATCGCGGCGTATCAGTCCGTGCTGGTCTTCGACGCGCTGGGCGTGGACCACGTCGACTTCGAGGACCCGCCCGAGCCCTCGTCGGATGACCATCGCATCCTCGACGAGTTCTACGAGACCTGGAAGGGGATCCAGCCGAAGAACGTCCAGGAGTCGTGGCACGACGCGCAGCAGGCACTCGAGGAAGCCCGGAGCCTTTTCAAGTTTGGCTACCTCGGGATTCGCGATCTGGCGCGCGCCGAGCATCTGTTTTGGAGCTGTTGCGAGAAAATTCGCAAGTCGATGCGCCGCCTGAAGTACGTGCCCGAAGAGCTCAATGCCATCGAAGAGCTCATGGGTGCAATCTACTACTGCAACTTCTCGTTGTTCCAGTCGGCTCCGGACATTTGGGCCATGGACCACTTGTTCCCGTTCATGCCGATTCATCGCCTCGACGAAGAGCCTACCGTGCGCGCGAGGCTCGCGGACGTCACCTGCGACTCGGACGGCATCGTCGACCACTTCATCGATGTCGAAGAGGTGCAGCACTCCCTCGACGTCCACCCGGTGGACCCGGGGAAGCCCTACCTACTCGGCATGTTCTTGGGCGGTGCGTACCAAGAGATCCTGGGCGACCTGCACAATCTCTTTGGGGATACGAATGCGGTTCACGTCCGGCTCGAAGACTACGGATACAGCGTCGCGAACGTCATCAAGGGCGACTCCATCGACGAAGTCTTGCGCTACTTGCAGTACGATCCCGAAGACATGGTCGAACGCGTTCGCAAGCAAGCCGAGCGCGCTCTCAACCAGGGGCGCATGACGCTGCCACAACTGCGCACCTTCATGCGTCACTATGAAGAAAGCCTACGCAGCTACACGTATCTCAAGGGCGACGCTTAGTTACATCCAACCCGCCCACCCCCACCCGTAATCCTCCCTCCGCGCCCTGCGCTTTGCTTGGGCTTGGCGGCGCTTCGCGCCGGGCTTCGCCTTCGGCTCGCGCTGCCGCGGATGTCTTGAAGGGTGGGGGTGGGCCGGGTGGTATTGGCAAACTTCGACACGGGGCCGGCCAGCCTCTACCTTGAAAGAGTGGACGTAGCCGAGTTCCAAGAGGCGCTGCTTCAGCAGATGGAGCGAAAGACCCACTGGGCTTGGCCCGCGTTCACGGGTGGCCTGGTCCCGAAAGACAAATTGCACATCCATCTCGAGCACGAGTGGGCCGTGTACGTACGGGACTTTCCGATCATGGTGGGCCGCGCGTACGTGCAGTGCCCGATCGCCGAAGTACGACGCGAGCTGGCAGAGAACCTCTACGAGGAAGAAACGGGCGGCCTCGCGGCAGGCAAACCGCACCCAGAGCTATTCATGATGTATCCGCCGGGGCTCGGAATGGACGTCGATCGATTCGCGAACGTCGAGCTGCTACCCGCGGCACGCGCGTATCGCGGTTTCCTGGATGATGCGACCTCGAATCGAGGCTGGGCGATCGCCGCAGCGATTTCGACCATCTTCATCGAGGGGACCGCGCACGAGCGGCACGAGTTGGACGCGTCGGCGCCGGCTCGCCCTGCGCCGCCGCTCGAAGAACACCCGCTTGCGACACCCTCCGGGCTTGCCGTGGATTGCCTGGCCCTGACCAAAGCACACAGATCCGACAAGAGAGAGAAACGCAAAGACGAATGGAAAGACATGCTCAACAA
>QMMB01000400.1 GCA_003647035.1 Deltaproteobacteria bacterium
CGCCAGTGGCAGTGCCAGTGGCAGTGCCAGTGGCAGTGCCAGTGCCAGTGCCAGTGTCAGCGCCAGTGTCCGTGCCAGCGCCTCCGTCCCCGCCGGCCTCGTACCTCGAGGGGGTGCCTCAGGATCACGTGGAGCTGGTTTCCGGCCTTCTTCAGGTGGTTCGGGGGGCGGCGAAGGACCTCAAGACGCTCGTTATTCAGGCGATCGCGATAAGCCATCAGAACGACGATCCCTTCGATCGATGAGCCAGATGAAGCGGATTGCCGTCGTCGGCGCATCCCTGGCCGGATTGCGCGCTGCGGAGTTCATTCGGCGCGCCAAGTTCGAAGGGGAGCTCGTTTTGATTGGCGACGAGGTGCACGTTCCGTACGACCGGCCGCCGCTCTCGAAGGAAGTGCTGCGCGGGGAGTGGGAGCCAGAGCGTATCGCGCTTCGCCGGGGGAGCTACGACGAGTTGAACCTCCAGCTCTTGCTTGGACAGCGCGCGGTCTCACTCGACACCGCGAAGCGCGAGATCCGGCTCGAAGGCGGAACCGTAGTGTCGTTCGACGGGATGGTCATCGCGACCGGTGGCCAGGTTCGTGAGCTTCCCCATCAGCCACACGTCGAGGGCATCTACACACTGAGAACGGTCGACGACGCGCTGGCAATCCGCGCGGCATTTGCCAGCAAGCCTCGCGTGGCCGTCATCGGCGCGGGCTTCATCGGCGCCGAGGTCGCAGCGTCTGCCCAGCAACTCGGCCTCGAAGTCACCATGATCGAGGCCCTGGAAACCCCGCTCGCCCTAAGTCTTGGTCCGCGCCTTGGACGCGTCCTGCAGGATGCGCATGAACGCCGCGGTGTGCGCGTTCTGTGCGGACGGAGGGTCGAAGGCTTTGGAGGGACCGATCGTATCGAGAGTGTGCTCCTAGACGACGGCACCAGGGTCGAGTGCGACGTCGTCGTGGTCGGCATTGGCGTCAGCCCGTCCGTATCGTGGCTCGCCGGGTCCGGGATCGAGCTCGACGACGGGGTTCGATGCGATGAAACACTGGCTTCCAGCGTGCCTGGCATCGTCGCGGCCGGGGATGTCGCGAGCTGGCACAACCCGCTGTTCGAAGAGCGTATGCGGGTCGAGCACTGGACCAATGCCGTCGAACAGGCGCGCCATGCGGTCTCCAGTCTGCTTGCCGCACCCGGTGAAGCCAAAGCATTCGAGTCGGTTCCGATGTTCTGGTCCGACCAGTTCGACATCAAGATTCAGGGCGTGGGCAGGCCCAAGCCGACCGACGACCTGGTTCTCGCCGGTGGTACACCCGAAAGCGAGAAGTTCATCGCTCTCTATGGCCGCGCTGGCCGCCTCGTCGCTGCCGTGGCCTTCAATCAGCCCCCGAAGCTCGCCGAGCTCCGAATGTTGATCGCCAAGCGAGGACGGGTTGACGAGGCGCTGAAGATCGCCTGACGCAAAAAATGCGTGTTTTGTGTTTTGCCCGCAAGCATTTCCGCAGGTCGGACTCGCCGATTCGTTCTATTGCGCGCCTTCTCACGTGGCACGCTCCTTGCTCCACCTCTCTCGAGCACCGATGAACACCATGGCGTCCACGATCCTCGCCGTCACCGATTTGACGTCTGCGAGCTACCAGCTCGTGGGCTTTGCTGGGTTCATCGCGGGTCCCACGGGTGGCGAAGTGATCCTGGTGTCGACCTATGGCGCCGGTGGCAGCCGCGTCTCCGAGCCTCCTGACCAGGTCGAGGCCAAGCTTCGACAAGAGGGGCAACTTCTCGAGAGCCAGCGACAGTGGTGCGCCGACCGTGGCGTCCGCTGCCGGGCCGAGCTCTACGAGGAAGGGCTTTGGCCGGACTATGTGTTGCAGAGCGCGGAGCGTTCGAGCGTGGACCTGATTTTGGTCGGCTTCCAGCCGCTGGCAGGCGCCGATCGGCTGGACACCGATCAGATCAACCGACTCGCCAAGGCTGCCCCCTGTCCGGTCAGCATGGTCCGGTTGCCTCCACTTTCAGCCTTTTACGGGCCTGCAGCGTCAGGGGCCTTGACACAGGAGGCGTAATTTTTTAGCCAGGCGTGATGGCCGACGCCAGCTTGCTGCTCACGATGAAGGCATACGTGGGGTTTGACGCCGAGACCGCCCGCCGCCTGCAGGCAATTGGGGCACGGGTGCAGCCTTATCACGCGGGTATCGTCGATCGAGTCTATCAGGCGATTGTGGACGGCCCCGGCGCGCGCGCGATCCTGCGGAGCGCGGGTCAGATCGCGCGACTCAAGGGATCCTTGGCGCAGTGGCTCGAGGGGCTGTTTAGCGGGCTCTATGACGAGCGCTACTTCGAGAAGCGCGCGCGAATCGGCCGCGCGCACGTGAAGGTCGGCCTCGAGCAGCGCTACATGCTTGCGGCCATGAACTTGGTTCGAATCGGACTCCACCATGCCGTGTCGGAGAGCGCGGACGATGGTATTGGGACGTTCGCGGAGCACACCGCGATCGACCAGATATGCGACATTGAGCTCGCGATCATGCTCGAAACCTACCGAGAGGACTATGTGCTCAAGAAGACTGCCGAGGCAGAGTCGCTTGCGGTAATGGGCAGGCTGACGGCCGGCCTGGCCCACGAAGTGAGGAACCCCCTCAACGCGGCCACATTGCAGCTTGATGTCCTTCGGCGCACGGCGGCTCGTGTCGAAGACGAATCAATACGGCGGAAGATCGAGAGGCGCACCAACGTGGTTCAGGATGAGCTTCGACGGCTGTCCCTACTGCTCGACGATTTCCTCAACCTGGCGAGGGCGCATAGTCTCGAGCCGGTCCGCTGCGAGGCCCGTACGTTACTCGAGGAGGTCGTAGAGCTGCGGCGTCCGGAGATAGAGCTACAGGGAATCGAGTTCATAGAAGACATCGAAACGACCTGTGTGCTCGTCGCGGAGCGAGACCGCCTCAAGCAGGTCGTCAACAACCTGATCACGAACGCGGTCGAAGCGGTCGCCGACTGCCCTGAGTCGAGGATCCGAATCGCCAGTCGAAGGCTCAGCGATGGCAGTTGGGAAGTTGCCGTGATCGACAACGGGTCGGGCGTCACCCCCGAAGTGGCGGCTCGGGCTTTTGAGTCGTTCGTGACCACCAAGGAGGCCGGTACCGGCCTTGGGTTGGCTATCGTGAAGCGAATCGTGGGCCTTCATGGAGGAGGGGCGCAGCTAACCGCCCTTCCCGAAGGTGGCACGCGCGCGTCCTTTTGGATCCCGACGGTGCCTCAATCGACCATCGCCGACTGGTAGCCCCATTCCTTCACGCGGTACTGGATCTTCCGCTGACTGATGCCGAGGATTTCCGCCGCTCTCGCGGTCGAACCATCGACCGCGTCCAGCGTCCGAAGAATCGCAACTCGCTCGAGCTCGCCCATGGTGATGCCGGGAATCAGCGCCATCACCGAGCCGTTCTGCAGGTCGCCGTGCGCAGAGGTCGGCAGGTCGTCTCGTTCAATTAGGTCGCCCTCGCACATGACCACTGCCCGTTCGATGGCATTCTCCAGCTCGCGAACGTTGCCAGGCCACGGGTAGATCATCAGATGTTGCAGCGCTTGTTCATCCAACCCCGGGACCGCGCGTGCGTGTTCGGCCGCATACTTGCGAAGGAAAGAAGAAGCCAGGAGAGGAATGTCGCTCCGGCGTACGCGAAGCGGGGGTACGTCGAGTTGGACGACCTTCAGTCGGTAGAAG
>QMMB01000401.1 GCA_003647035.1 Deltaproteobacteria bacterium
CCAGTGCCAGTGCCAGTGCCAGTGCCAGTGCCAGTGCCAGTGTCAGTGTCCGTGCCAGTGCCAGTGCCAGCGCTCAGTGCCAGTGCCCGAGCGGGTTGCGGTCTAGCGAGCTGTCCGAAAGCTATCGATGGTCTCCCGCTCGTCGTAGGCATAGGTATACCGAGTCGCCCGTTGAAACACGTCGCTGTCGACGACGATGGGGTATTTGAGGTGGTCGATGGCGCCGGCGGGGAGGTACGGGAGGCCGAGGCGGCCTAGGCCTAGCTTGAAAACCACCGCGGGTACCGCGAGTGGCCGGCGCCCCGCGGCCCGGACGATCGTCGATAGGGGTACAGGGGACGGGCCCGACACGTTGAAGATGCCGTGGAGCTTGTGGGCGAGGGCGGTGACGATCGCTTCGGCGGCGTCTTCCTCGTGGATGAAGTGGAAGAGCGGGTCGAAGCCCATGACCAGCGGCACGGTGGGGCCGCGCAAGAAAGCGGAAAGCGTCCCGTGCTTGCTGGGGCCTAGGGTGTACACGATGCGCAGGACGGCGGTGGCGATCTCCGGGTAGCGCCAAAGCGATGATGCGGCGTACAAGTCCGCAGCGACCAAGTCAGCGAGCTCGGGGAAGGTGTGGGCCGCCATCGGAGGCTCGTCTTCGGTGTGGTAGAGAGGGGAGTCTGCAGCCGCGCCGTAGAACGTGTGCCGTCCAACAAAGACAGCCTGCTTGACGCCATAGCTATGGCAGTGACGGATAAACGCGCGAGTGCCGTATAGGTTGACGCGCATCCGGTCGGGGCTTTGATGCACGAGGTGCGTCACGGTGGCCATGTGGATAGCGGCGTCGGGCCGGTGGCTCCGGAACACGTCTTCGGCGGGTCGTTTGCGGATGTCCGCCTGGACGAGCTCGATCGCGTCGGGCGCCTCGGGCCACGGCCTGCGATCGATTCCGATCACCTCGTATCCATGCTGGAGAAGCTTCAGCGCGGTCAAGCGCCCCAGCATCCCGCTGATACCTGTCACCAAGACCTTCATTACAGCACGAGCTCGTCTTCTGAGATCTCCTTCTCTCTGAGCTGACGCCCCTGCCGAATCAAGTCGCGGATGCGTTCTTTCACCTGATCGACCATCGCGCTCACGACGTCGTCACGTTCGTGGCCCGTGCCTTCAAAGTACATTGGCTGGCCGTATAGCAGCTGAAACCGCGTGGGCTTCGGCACAAGCACGATCCACTTCGTGATAGGGACGTACGGCACGCCGAGCAACCGCCCGAGCCCCTTGAGATTTGCAATCGTCGGAAGCGCGTCGCCACCGCCGACGAAGCCGAATGGCACGATCGGACTCTTGGTTTCGAGAGCCAGCCGCATGAACCCGGTCCCGAAGCCGACCAGCGAGTCAGCGTCTTTGGCGAGCTTCGCAGTGCCACGCGCGCCTTCGGGGAAGGCAAGGACGAGCCGCTCGGCTCTCAGCAAACGTATGGCCTGATCCGGGTTTCCGGTGAATTGGCCCATGCGGCTCATGACTTGCGACGCCCCCGGGAACTCGTGGATGAACTTGTCGATCATCCCGTGGGGTAGACGTGGGCGCTTGGCGTCGAGCAACATCGACCCCATGACCATGGCGGCGTCGATCGCGACCCCGCCCGAGTGGTTGCCGACGAGGATACCCCTTCCTTCAGACGGCACGTGGTCGAGCCCGTATACGTCCACCTTGAAGTAGAACCGGTAGATCCAAGCGAATGCCGAGACAAACCGGGTGAGGTCATTTTTGTCGATCCCGTAGGGGTCGATCCCGAATTTGTTGAACTCGAGGTCGAGCGCTTCGACGCGGGCTGCGACTTCAGGGTCGATGGGGAGCAGTCTATCGAACAAGTTGGCCTCGGCTGGTTCGGGGATCTGTATGTTGTCGCGGCCTAGAACGCAATCTCAGTCCGCTTCACGCTTGCGGATTCCCAAAGCGCGCATCTTTTTGTACAGGTGGCTTCGCTCGAGGCCGAGGTCGGTCGCGGTCTTCGTCACATGCCCGTCCCGAAACTCGAGGGCCCGCGTGATCAGGTCTCGCTCGACGGCTTCGACCATCTCCCGGAGGGGCGTTTCGGGCCGAAAATAGCTCCCGGAGCTCCCACCGGGGTCGATGGGCAGCAGGGCGCGGGCCTCGGTTGCGGTGATGGTCTCATCCGGGGTCAGGATCACCAGCCGTTCGACCAGGTTTCGCAGCTCACGAACATTGCCAGGGTACGGGTAGGCTTGCAGCAACCGCATCGCCCCCTCCGAGATTTTCTTGCCAGGTCGTTCGTGCATTTCGCACGCGAGGGACAGGAAGTGCTCGGCCAGCATCGGGACGTCTTGAACGTGTTCCGCGAGCGCCGGCACCTTCAGCGGCACCACGTTGAGCCTGTCGAATAGATCGGCGCGAAATCTGCCGGCCTCGATCTCGGCTTCGAGCGACTTGTTCGTCGCTGCCACGACCCGCACGTCCACCTCGACGGTCGATGCGGCGCCGACCCGCTCGACCTCGCCTTCTTGCAGAACGCGTAGCAGTTTGGCCTGCATCTGGGGCGGCATGTCGCCCACCTCGTCGAGAAAAAGGGTCCCTCCGTGAGCCCGCTCGAACTTGCCTCGTCGTCGCTTCGTGGCCCCGGTGAACGCGCCTGCCTCGTGCCCGAAGAGCTCGCTCTCGATCAGGCCTTCGGGAACGGCCGCACAGTTGAGCTTTTCGAGTGGGCCGGCGGCCCTCGTAGAGCCGGCATGAATGGCGGCGGCGACCAGCTCCTTACCGGTGCCCCGCTCTCCGAGGATTAAAACCGTCGCATTCGAGCGCGCCGCGAGGTCGATTTGTTTGCGGAGCCTGTCCATGGACGGGCTGTTTCCAAGTAGCGCGTCGCTCGGCCCGTACCGACGCCGGAGCTCTCGGTTCTCCTCCTGCAGCTCGCGAAGCTCGAGGCTTCGCCCGAGCGACAGGGCCAGCCGGTCGCTGCCGATCGGTTTCTCGATGAAATCGTCCGCGCCGCGCCGCGTCGCTTCCATCGCGACCTCGATCGACGCGTGTCCGCTCATCATGATGACCGGGGTCGTGATCTCCAGTCTGCGAAGCTCGTCGAGCATCGCGAGCCCGTCGAGCCCCGGGAGCTGGACGTCGAGAAGAATCGCGTCGAAGGTCTGCTTAGCGAGCTTTTCGAGCGCGATCTCGGCGCTACCGGCGACTTCGACGTCGTAGCCTTCGAGGCCGAGCGCGCGCGAAACGGAGGTCAGAATGTTCCGCTCGTCGTCGACGACGAGAATCGTCGCGGCCGTCATGCGGTTACGCTAGCACACCACGCGCCGCGCTCAGGTGCCGGTTTCGTCGGCGCGCTTCTTGTTGGCAATCGACCGCACGTTGGTCTCTGACACGCGCTGGTTGGCGGCCAACCACGGTGTGAGGTCTTCGGGCGATTCCGGGCGGGCGTAGAGGTATCCTTGCGCGACGTCGCAGCCGTTTTCTCGCATGTACTCTAGCTGCGCCTCGGTCTCCACGCCCTCCGCGATCACCTCGAGGCCCAAGTTTTGCCCGAGGCCGATGATCATCTTCGAGATCGGTCCACCTCGATCGTGCGACCCCACGCTTTGAACGAAGTACTTGTCGATCTTCAAAGCGTTCAGCGGGAACTCGTGCAGATACGTGAGCGACGAGTAACCGGTTCCGAAGGCGACAATCGCGATGCGCACTCCCACGTCACGAA
>QMMB01000402.1 GCA_003647035.1 Deltaproteobacteria bacterium
CCGTGCCAGCGCCGCCGGGGCGGTCGAGCCGCCTGCCGCCACCTCGATGAGCTCGAGCTCCATGGTGTCCTGCGCCGACATCGAAACTGCGACGACGGCACTTGCACCCACCCCATCCGCGATCAGCAGGACGTCGGCTACTCGGTGTGCCTGCTCGTCCGCAGCATTCGCGTAGCGCAGATGCACAAAGGAGCGACTTGCAACGCTGTCGTCAAAACGGGCATCGACGTGACGCTCCGTTCGACCCGCTCCCACGGTCACGAAATGAACGCGGCCACGCTTGGCGGGAACGCACTCGACCTGAACGCGGTACGTACCGGGGAACAGATCTCCAATCGAGACTGGGGTCTCACCCAGGAAGACGCCATTCAAGCGCGCCGCGCACCCAGGCGGTGAGCTTGCGACTCTGAGCTCGCCTGTTTGCTTGGCCTGCAGCGCATCGATCTGACTGAGAAGATCGGTGACCACGGGCGGGTGCATGTACGGGCTCGGCTCGGCGCGTGGAACGAGTCGCCGACACTCGCGAGCGACGGCCCTTGCGCGGGACTCCGATTCGGTCGCGAGTGTGGCGCGCACGATGTAGAGGCACGTGTCGAACACTCGCCTTGCTCGTTCCGGCTCCCGGTTGAGCTCTTCGATCGCTTTGCGCGATAAGTCCTGAGCAACATTCAATTGCTCGAGTGCCTTCTTGTAGTCGCCTTCGGCCAAGTCGTTGACGCCTGCACTCGACAGCGACATCCAACGCTCGAGCTCGTGTTCGCTAAGGGTTGTCGCAGGCGCGGATGATTCCGTTTCGAACCGCGCGGCCGCTTCATCGAGCGGCCAGACGTCAGTCCCTTGTTCGATGAGTGCCGTGCGAGCCTGCGTCACCGCAGACTCCATCCACTCGGCGTCAGCACTCGAACTGATGGGCACGATCAGCCAACGGTCATCCGCCTGGGCCGTCCCGCTGGTCACCAGCAGCCCCGAACACAGCACGGTCAGCGCGCACAGCCGCATGGCGCCTACTACCACAGGTTGAGAACGTCGGGATCAACAACCTCGTGAAAGGGTAGTCGCCGCCTCAGCAAGCATGTAGTCTGCGAGCGCCGATGCCACCATCCAATCCGACAGAGCCATGGCCGCGCTTGCGCGACGTGGTCGAGGCCTCCGTGACAGGGCTCCATCGCGGCCGTTTCATCGAGGAAACACTCGAGGCGCTGTGTGTTCAGCTCGGCGCTGCGTCGGCATGGAGCACCCTCGAAACGAAGGGAAGCGGCCCCATGCACCGGTCGCGCACCACCAGCTTTCGGGGCGTTGCGCCGGCAATACTGGCCATGCACGTGACCGACGTGCTCGGTCAGGTGCAAAGCACCCTCAAGACCGTTGCGGGCCCCGTTCCCTACGCGCCGGATGGTTCCTTCATCGCAACTCCGCTGTGGTCGCAGCCCACGCCATCGTCGAAAGGGCGAAGCCTCGTCGGGGCCCTCTACCTGGAGTTTGCCAAAGACCAAGGCAAGAACGAGGCGGTCGTGGGGGTCGTCGAGACCGTCGGCACATTGCTCGGGGGCCTCATCGCGCAACAGACGGTCATCGAGGACACCAAAGAGGACCTCCGCGCCGAGCGCGCCACGGCACACGGTGGTCAACAGCTCACACTCGATGAGCTTTTGGAACCCGAGAGCATGTCTGCTATCGGCGACGAGCTTCGCTCTGCCATCGGGGGCGACGAGTCGATCATGATTCTGGGTGAATCCGGCACCGGCAAGACCCAGCTTGCCACCGCATTTGCTCATGCGAGCAACCAAGAGCCCGTCGTGCGCGCCACGCTCGGGCTCGCCGACGACTTGAACACGATCACGTCCGAGCTGTTCGGCCACGAGCGCGGCTCGTTTTCAGGTGCGGTCTCCAAACGCAAAGGCTTGGTGGAGTATGCGAACAAGGGCACGCTGATCTTCGATGAGGTGCTGAATCTACCGCACCACGCGCAACAACTGCTGCTCGACTTTACCCAATTCGGTTCGTATCGGCCGCTGGGCTTTGAAGGGCCTGAGCCCAAGACGGCGAAGCTCCGCATCATCTCCGTGACCAACGGCGACATAGAGCAAGCGATTGCGGATCGCGCGTTTCGCCAGGACCTCTACTACAGGCTCGCTGCCGTGCCGCTCATCGTACCTCCGCTTCGAGAGCGCCGTTGGGACATCCCCAATATCGCCGTCCGCTATCTTCACCGAATCGACCCCAAGACGAATTGGGAGCTGGCCGGAGGCGCGATGGACGCATTGCTTTCCCCCAGGCTTCACTGGGGCGGCAACATTCGCGAGCTCGAAGCTGTGTTGAAGCGCGCAAAGAACCGAGCGCGTGCGAGCGCCTCCAAGGATCCGGTCATCGAAGCGGAGCACCTCGATTTGGGCGACGGCCAAGGGCCAACCGAATCCAAACCCCCATCGATGCGACCGGGCGCGGACCTCGGTCATGGTGAGCTGCGGGATCGGTGGCGAGGGCTCACCGGTCAGCAGCAAGACCTAGAGGCCGTCGAGAGGAGCATCATCGAAGGCGCGCTTGCTGCATGTCACGGCATCGTCGCCCGGACCGCGCGCATGCTGGACGTTCCGCGCACCGGTCTGATCAGTCGCATGGGACGGCTCGATATCGACGCTGAGCAGTTCAAGGAACGGCGGGGGTAATCCGTTCGCTCGACCCGGCGACAGCGTGTGGGCCGGGTTGCCCCGACGAGCGAGCGTTGCCGAAGACGACGACCCCGATCAGCCAAAGGGCCGCCGCCACAACCACGGTTGCGCCGTAGAGCGCGTACACAGTATCCAAAGATAGGATCGTGTGCGCGACTTCGTTGAACAGGTTGTCGGTGATGAGGGCACTCGGGTTGCTGGGATTCATGATGTCTCCTTGGTTGTCGGTCGCCGCGGCGCAGCGTCTGACGGGGCTCAGTGCAGGTTCCATGCCCACCCGTGAAACCGGAGTCTGATCGCAGCGGTGAGGCGTTTTCTTCAGCATCCACCGTCCGAGAACCGCTGAGACGACGCGCCTGCGTCTGAATCTGACGTCGCACGTCAGTCAGTTGGAGCGCCGGGAGCGCATAGCGAGCCGGAATGCCGTGTTTCCGGGCCTGGCACGCGTGCTGCACCAAGCACCGACATGCCCAACACGACAGCCCTCCCGTTCCGCACTGCTGCTCTACTTCTTGTCGCAATCATCGGCACCCTCTCCGGGTGCGGAGAGGGAGGGTTGTTCTCCCGGGTAGAGCTGAGCCGACACTTGGACATGAGACTCGGATCTGCGATCGACAGCACGAAGGCGACCCTCTCGTATCTTTCGACTCAGTGCGGTGACGCCGCCACGGCGCCTTGCCCTAAAGGCATGGCGCCGGCGGTGGAGATCCACATCGAGGACCGAAGTGTCATCTTCGACTTCTCCAACGTGTCGGAGCCGGGCACGTTCGCAGAAGTTGATTTCGAAGGCTTCGCGCTAGAGATCGCAGCCGAAGCCAACACACCCATTCTGCTTGCCCGCATCGACACCGACGTGACCAATGTGGACATCGGCGACGATGCACTGACCTACGATCGGCGCGGTTTCGATGTGAATTTCGCCGCTGTCGCCTACGATTCCAACAGCCTGGTCAAGATCGATTTGTTGGCTGCCCCACTTAATCTGCTCGGCCGTGGACGATAGAACGACGCTTATGAGGCGCGCCGGCACA
>QMMB01000403.1 GCA_003647035.1 Deltaproteobacteria bacterium
TCGGCGCTCGCTGTGTTTCATCCTACACGAACCAGTTTCGGCAACACTACCCGAACGGCCTGTTCCAAGGTCCCGTTGGCTGGGCGGTGTTCAGCACGCGCGCGGGGCTCGTGTGTCCCGTGGGGGTTGGCGGGACCAGCATCGGCGGGTTGTGTAAGCTCGCCCAATTTCCAGTGAACGACGTGCACGCCGTCGTGACCGCCCCTGTGGGTTTCGATCAGCAACGGCGCGACGCCACCGCATTGGCGGTCTCCAAGGCGAAGTTCGCCTCGGTTCGGGTGGTCGAAGAGCCCATCGCCACGGCGCTTGCGTACCTGAACCGCAGCAGCTTGAAGTACGCGTTCGTCTACGACTTGGGCGGCGGCACCTTCGATGCTGCGGTCGTGGATTGCAGTAGCTATCCGTTTCGAGTCATCGGTCACGGTGGAGACCCCTATCTCGGCGGCGACGACGTCGACCGAACGATCGCGCTTCACGTCGCCGACCGGACGCTTGCGCGCGATGGTTGGGACCTCAGCAATGACGCGATCACCTTCGATCGCCTCGTCCTTGCTTGCGAGCTCGCCAAGTGTGAGCTGAGCGAGTCCGAGCAAGCAGCCATCGCGATCCCGAGCGTCGATCCGGCGGCTCCGGAGAGTTGCGGCATCATTCCGATTACGCGAGACGAGGTGCAGCAGCTCACCTTGGACCTCGTGCGCCGCACGTTTGCGATGTGCGACGAAGTCCTGGCCCAAGCGAGCCTGAAAGCCCGAGACATCGAGGCTGTCTTTCTGGCGGGGGGCAGCACGCGCCTTCCGGGCCTTCGCGGGTACATCGAGTCGTACTTTGGCAAGCGGCCGAGGGTCGACTTGGACCCGATGGAGGTCGTGAGCCTGGGCGCTAGCCTGGCGGCAGCGCGGCCGGCGGTATCAGAGCTCCTCGACCCCTGCGCTTGATTGCGCTCCTTTTGGCCCCGCCCCGGCACGCTTGTCTCGTGTGCTCGCGTACCGGCCGTCGGCCCGAAACGTCAGCGTACAGATCCGGCGGGGGTTTTCGTGGTAGAAGGGGTTCTCGCGGCCGCCATCCGAGTCGGGGTGCTGGGCCCAGACGTCATAGCTCAGTGCGAGCGTGAACCAGCGCTTGATGTCGTAGCCCACGACGGCGCGGAAGTTCGAGAACGAGCGCCAGTGACCGTTGGCGCTACCGTCGTCGATACATACCAGGCCCGTCAGAGTCTCGACACACCCGATGGCGAGATCATGCGCGCGTCCCCATAGTGCCGTGTAGCTCAGGCCAAAGGCCAAGCGGTCAACCGGAACGAAGGTCCAGAACACGGAGAGGCGTGAAGTGTGCTTCGTCGACGAGGTGGCGCCGTAGCAGGTGTCGCTGTTGGCGGAGCCACCGCCACCCCCCGGAGCGGGCGCCACTCGGCATGGGAACACGTCAGCGGGACCGAGCACCACGTTGGACCCCGCGAACCATCCCCAAAACGCGGCGGTGACGCCGACCTGCATTCCGGACAGCACATCGATCGGGCGCACCACCGTTGCTCGGACGCCGGGCGAGAAGTAGCGCTGCCGAGAACGGCTGAACCGCGAGGTCGGCAATCGTAGGTCGCCGGCGACGAAGAACATGAATCCACCCGGACGTCCCGGCACACTGACCAGATAATCGAGCCGCAGGTCCTCCCACTGCGCCTCACGGCTGTAGAAGCCCGAGCGGCCGAACTCCTCGCTTGGCGAGTCGGTCCATTCGAGGCTCACGGTGGACGAGATGCCAATCGAGTGCACATCGTTGAAAATCCAGCGTGGCGCTGCAGTGAACCACCAGGTGTAGTTCGGGCTATGGGAAAGCTGGGACCCCTCGTTGAAACTGCGAACGGAGAGCGACTGGTCCCAGAACAACGGAAAGCTCCAAGGCACGCCTTCGGTGGTCGGGTTGGGGGACGAGATACGCTCGGCTGTGGTCTTGTTGCGCACCGGCGCCTGCCCCTGCGCACTTGGCTCCGGGGCGTCGTCCGCTACCGTGTCGACTTGCCCGAGCGCGATGGACGCGGTTCCTGACACGAGCAAAGCCAACACCACCGCCGCCCCCGCCTTCATGCACCCAGTCTGCCATGCCCCGCGGACCCGCAGCGCGAAAAAGAGGAACAGTCCCCCGCGTCCCATCGGGCGCGATGGTTACTTGGATAGGGCTTTGACGACGGATTCGTCGAGATGCACGTCCTGTTGCGGGAAAGGAATCCCGATGCCGGCCTCGTCGAGCGAGACTTTACAAGCCCGTACGGTCGCTTGCCAGACGTCCCAGAAGTCTTCGGTCTTGCACCAGATGCGGACCTGCCAGTCGACTGACGAGTCGCCGAGGGTGCCCTGGAAGGCCATGCCAACCGCAAAACCGGCAGACCGTCCAGCCCGCGATCACCCATGCGAAAAAGAGCGCCAGAAGAACGCCCAAGACCTTGGGGCCGTGCTCCACGAGCGGTTCGAGATACGTGTTCGCATCGATGTCCATGATGCCTCTGCTGTGTCAACCGGCGTTAGCGAAGCAGTTGATCGAGAATGATCAGGTTTTCGGCTTCGACGTCTTCGACGTTGCCATCCGAGAGGATCATCGCCTTGGCCGCGTCTAGGAACAGTTGCCTGTGCTCTGCTGGGATGTCTGCAGGGTCGAGGTCATCGGCGGGGGGCGGAACCTCCAGCCACTTTGCTACCTGTTCCTGCTCTTCGTCGTCGAGCCCCAAGCGAACCACCATCTTGACGACAAACTCCCGCTCCGCGTCGGCGACTTCGAGGTCCGCCCAGGCAAAGGAGCACACGAACCTCATCAGTTGAAGCCGGTCTTCCTTGTTGAGAGCGTCCAGCATGCGCGGGACTCTACTCCGACCCGTGGCGCAACACTAGTCAGAAGAGGCTCGCGAGCAGCCGCAAGCAGCCGAACTTCAGAAGAGAGCTACCACGCTGGGTGTTTTGGGCTATGGTCCGCCTCCGATGGCCACCAAAGTGACCATGCCGCAACTCGGCGAAAGCGTCGTAGAAGGCACGATTGGCAAATGGCTCGTCTCGGTGGGGCAGCTCGTCGCGAAGGACGAACCCATCGTCGAGATTCTCACCGACAAGGCCGACAGTGAGCTGCCGGCTCCGGTGGCAGGGGTCGTCACGCAATTGTTCGCGGCCGAAGATGACATCATCGCCGTCGGTGATGCGATCTGCGAGATCGACGAGACCGCGCAGGTCGGCGCAACTCCCGCCACGGCTTCCGATGATGCGCCAGCCACGACGGAGGCAGGCTCTCCCTCGCCCACGTCGCCCTCGGTTCGCAAGCTCGCGCGCGAAAAAGATGTCGATCTTGCCGACGTGCAAGGGTCGGGCGAAAGCGGTCGCATCGTTCACGACGATGTGATGGCGGCCATCTCCTCCACACCGGGGCGGACGGCCACGCCCCCACCGCCTCCACCAGCGGTCTCCCGAGCTCCGGCCCCTCAGGCGGCTCCCCGTCCCGCACAGCCGCCCCCACGCGTGACCGGCCCCGCCGGAGCTTTCCGCTTGCCGCCGTATGTCCCGAAGGATGGCGACGAGATCGTTCCCTTCACGCGTCGCCGCCGAATCATCGCCGACCACATGGTGTACGCCAAGCAGACCGCGCCGGATGTGGTGACGTTGGCCGAGTGCGACCTGCACCGGACCGCGATGCTGCGCAATCAGCACAAGGGGCACTTCA
>QMMB01000404.1 GCA_003647035.1 Deltaproteobacteria bacterium
GAGCGCTCCTTCGACGTTTCGAGACGGTTGCGCTCAAGCCTGGGGGAAGACGCGAGTGGGTGAGCTCCTCGTTCACCCGAGGTCCGCTGAACATGGACCTCGTCTTCGGCTGACGTGACGAGCCGCAACTACGTCATTATGTCCGCCCCCCGCGCGCTCCATGCCCCGCAGTCGCCGTTCGGTGGGGGACATTTCTACTTGGCAGAACCACGGAACACTTACGCTTGGTTTTGACATCGGACTCCCGACGAACAGGGGGTAAACGATGCAGATCTCGCCGCTGGTTGGGTTTGGGGCCGCCGATTGGCTAACGTGAATCTATATCTTTTGGTGGGGGGGGTCCCGTGAAATCAATTCTGGTGGTGTTGGTCGCCTGCGCGGCGACGGCGTGTGCGAGCAACGGTGAAGGTGGAGGTCAAGCCAGTGGCGGATCGGCTGGGACGATGGGCACCGGCGGGACGGGCGGCACCGGAGCTGGCCCGATTGTCCACGTTCCCGACTCGGAGCTCTGTGGCGGAGAGCCATGTGCCGACCATACGGGCGAGCGGCAATTCACGCACGACGGCGCACCCGATGGAGCAGATGTGCTTTTCGGGGATGCAACGAGGAACCCCGCGGGGACGGACGCCGACAATGAACCGGCAATTGTCTACCCCAGCCATCAAACGATGTTTCCGGTCAATGTGTCCCGCATTCGTTTTGAATGGACAGAGCCGGCAGTTGATCTCGCGTACGAGCTGAGGTTCGAGGGCGACGAGACCAACGTGTCCGTTTTTACGACCGGGAGCAGCTGGTCGCCGACCGAGGAAGAGTGGGATTGGGTTGCGGAGTCGAACCGCGGCGGCGCGGTGACGTTCACGGTGACCGCGCTCGACCCGGACGCTCCGATGGAAGCCTGGACGTCCGGTACCGTCGACGTCTTCTATAGCGACGCAGCGGTTCCTGGTGCGATCTACTACTGGTCGACCGGGACGAGCGGTGTGATGCGGGCGCGCATCGAGGACTCGATTTCACAGAAATTCTACACGGACCCCGAAGCAGCCGACGCGGGCGTGTGTGTGGCCTGTCACACGGTCTCGCGTGACGGACGCCGGATGGCAATGGGCTACGGCGGGGAAGCGTTGCGCACGATCGATATCGACAGCTTCGATGTGCTCGTGCCCAAGCCGACGCAGGCGGAGCGCAAAGTCGGTTGGTCGACGTTCTCGCCTGACGGAGAGCTGTTGCTCGTTGCGGAGAAGGGGGTTCTTCGTCTGCTCGAATCCGAGAGCGGGGAACCCGTGGGCGACAACGACGGCATCGTCCCTCTTCCGGCCGGCAAGAAGGCGAACATGCCGGACTGGTCGGGCCTAGGCGACAAGGTCGCGTTCGCGATGACGGAGGGCAAGGTCGGAAATAAGGAAATCGAGGACGCGAGCATCGCCGTCATCGATTACGACGACGGCGTCTGGGGCGAGGTCACCGTACTCGTCGAGAGCCAGGGCGCCCCTGACAACAACTTCTTCCCGGCCTGGAGCCCCGACAGTGCGTGGATTGCCTATGTAAATGCGCAGCAGAAATCGAAGGACGCGGTCACGGCCACCATTCGCATGATCTCTGCAGACGGGGGATCCTCTCGGGAGCTGTCTCGCTTGAACGAGCGCGTGAACAGCGAGGATGGCGTCGTCGATATAGGCAACGCGATGCCGCGCTGGGCACCGAGCACGCTCCCGGGGACCTTCTGGCTGGCCTTCTCGAGCCTCCGTGCGTACGCGACACTGCGTCCGCAGGACGGCAAAGAGGACCAGATATGGATTGCTGCCGTCGATCCGGCGGCTAGCGGTGACGTGAGCTACGCCGCCTTCTGGGCGCCATTTCAGAGCATCGAGGACGGGAACCACCGCGCGTTTTGGACGGTGTCCGACGAGGATCGGCAACAGCAGTGCCTTTGCGTAGACGTCTGTGGCGACGGCATCGACAACAACTGCAACGGCACCGCGGACGAAGCGACGTGCAGCGAGTGCGGTCCCGTCGAGATCTGCGATGACGGCATCGACAACAACTGCAACTGCGTCGTAGACGAGTGCGTTCAAGAGATTTGCGATGACGGCATCGACAACGATGGCGACGGCCTCGTCGATGGCGCGGACCCCTCCTGCATCATCGTAGACTGAGGCGGCTCCGATACCAGAGACAGACTACCGCCGAAGCCTCATCGGTCTGTCCAGCTGGGGTGACAATCGGTATCAGGGGTATTGCTCAAGTTGACCGGACAGGTGCCGTCGGTGTCGACCCGATAAACCTCAGGGTTCCCCTCCCGATCGCTGCGAAAGACGATTTGCGTTCCATCGGGTGACCAGGATGGAAATAGGTCCTTGGCTTCGTGAGTGGTGACGCGCGTGACGCCGCTGCCATCTGCGTTCATCACGTAGACGTCGTCGTTGCCGTTCCGGTCGCTGACGAACACGATCCGCGCCCCATCGGGCGACCAAGCGGCCAAGTCATCGGACGCCGGACCATCGGTGAGGTTGAGTCGGTTGTTTCCGTCGACATCGATCACGAATATGTCGAACGCGCTGTCCCCCTCTCCCGTGAACACGATGCGGTCTCCATCCGGCCACCAGTCCGGCGCATAGTCGATGCCCGGGTCATTGGTCACTCTCATCTGGTTGGAGCCGTCAGCATCCATGACGTAGATCTCGTCGTTTCCATCTCGATCGCTGTCGAATACCAAGCGTGTGCCACTCGGGGACCAAGCGGGGTCGCCGTCGAACGAGTCGTTGTTCGTCAACTGCATTAGGTTGGAGCCATCGTCATCCATGACGTAGATCTCGTCGTCACCATCGCGATCACTTCTGAAGGCGATCTTGGTGCCGTCCGGCGACCATGCGGGCTCGACATCGGTGGCCGGATTGTCGGTTATGTTGATGATCGCCGAGCCATCGGCGTTCATGATGAAAATTTCGAAGTCACCGTCGCGGTTCGACTCGGTCGCAATACGACCCTCGGCGGCCGGCCTGCATTCGATCGTAAACGTGGTGCTCGTGGTCTCGTCCACGCTGACGCTGAGGTCGCGAGGGTTTTCAGGAAGCACGCAGCAATTCTCCGAGGTTCCAGATAGCGACACCGCGTGTTGGCCGGTTGCTTGCTCTGAGAAGAGCGCCGTGTCGTCGACACCTATCGACATCATCTGACTGCCATCGAGCGTCACCTCGTATCCGTCCGCATCGACGTCGGTCCCGGTGGTTTGGGTCACCACTTCGATGGTACCCGTTCCTTTTACGTTTTCGTCGCCGCCACAAGCTACGACTGCTAGGAGTAGCGTGATGCGTGCGAAGCGGACCTCAGGACGGTTGCGAAGCGACGGCATGGATGCCTCCCGTGTTGAGATGTGTTGAGATACCCGACGCGAGAGTAACGCTTCGTGGACACTCTAATAAGGATGGACTTTCTTGGTGAGTGAGTAGATACTCACTTTCGTGGCTGCCCCCACGGAATCGGCTATTAAGGGCGAATCGTGCCGGAGTCGGCGGACCGCGGAGACGCGTTTGAAGCTGTTGGAGGCTTCCGCTGAGCTGCTGACCGAGCGCGGATATAGCCGTTCGGCGACGGCGGCGGTCGCGGCGCGGGCCGGCGTGGCACATGGGACGCTCTTCAAGCACTTCGCGACCAAGAGTGAGCTCATGGCGGCAACGGCCGAGCTCGTCCTCGA
>QMMB01000405.1 GCA_003647035.1 Deltaproteobacteria bacterium
CACGCTCGGTCCCAAGGGCCGCAATGTTGTGATCGAAAAGAGCTTCGGCGCACCGACTGTCACCAAGGACGGCGTCACGGTCGCCAAGGAAATCGAGCTCGCCGATAGGGTCGAGAACGTGGGCGCTCAGATGGTGCGAGAGGTGGCTTCGAAGACCTCGGACATCGCGGGCGACGGCACCACGACCGCCACTGTGCTTGCGCAGGCGATCCTCCGTGAAGGCACCAAGCTGGTTGCCGCGGGTCACAACCCGATGGAGCTCAAGCGAGGCATCGATGCGGGGTCGCGCACCGTCGTCGAGCAGCTCAAGTCGCTCTCGAAGGCCACCAAGGATCCGAAGGAGATCGCACAGATCGGCACGATCAGTGCCAACGGGGACCCAACCATTGGCGACATCATCGCCGAGGCGATGGAAAAGGTCGGCAAGGAAGGCGTCATCACGGTGGAGGAGGCCAAGGGTCTCGAGACCGAGCTCGACGTCGTCGAAGGTATGCAGTTCGACCGCGGCTATCTGTCGCCCTACTTCGTGACCGATTCGGAGCGCATGGTCGCCGAGATCGAAGATCCCTACATCCTCATTGTCGAGAAGAAGATCTCGAACATGAAGGACCTTCTGCCGGTTCTCGAAGCGATTGCCCGTCAGCAGAAGCCCCTCATCATCCTCGCCGAGGACGTCGAGGGCGAGGCGCTTGCCACGCTCGTCGTCAACAAGCTTCGGGGCACGCTGCAGACCGCGGCCGTCAAGGCGCCGGGCTTCGGCGATCGCCGCAAGGCCATGCTCGAAGACATCGCCATCCTCACCGGTGGTACCGTCGTGAGCGAGGATCTCGGCATCAAGCTCGAGAACGTGACCCTCAACGACCTGGGCCGCGCCAAGCGAGTGACCATCGACAAAGAGACCACCACCATCGTCGACGGCGGTGGCAAGAAGAAGGAAATCTCGGGCCGCGTCGAGACCATCCGCAAGCAGATCGAGGACACCAGCAGCGACTACGATCAGGAGAAGCTGCAGGAGCGCCTCGCGAAGCTCGCCGGAGGCGTCGCGGTGATCAAGGTTGGCGCTGCCACCGAGGTCGAGATGAAGGAAAAGAAGGCGCGCGTCGAAGATGCGCTCCACGCCACGCGTGCAGCTGTCGAAGAGGGTATCGTCCCTGGCGGCGGCGTCGCACTGATTCGAGCCCAGGCGGCACTCGAGGAGCTCGACGTGAGCGACGAGCAGAGGATTGGCATCCGCATCCTCGCTCGCGCTATCGAAGAGCCACTTCGTCAGATCGCGGAAAACGCGGGGGTCGAAGGCTCGATCGTCGTGAACGAGGTTCGCGGCGGCAAGGGCGCCTTCGGCTTCGACGCGCAGACCGAAGAGTACACCGACCTGATCAAGGCTGGCGTCATCGACCCGACCAAGGTCGTGCGTAGCGCTCTTCAGAACGCGTGTTCGGTTGCGAGCTTGATGCTCACCACCGAGGCTCTCGTCGCTGAGGTGCCGAAGGACGAGCCTCCGATGGGCGGCGGCGGCGGCCACGACCACGGCGGCGGCATGGGCGGCATGGGCTTCTAAGCCCACGCTGACCCTCAACACACGAAGAGCCGGAGCACATAGTGCTCCGGCTTTTCTGTTTAAACGGGGGCTGGTTGCTGGGCTGGGTACCTGGGTTGGTTTTGTTATATCCGATCCGCCCACCCCCGCCCGTAGTCCTCCCTGCCGCGCCTTTCGCTTTTGCTCAGGCTTGGCGGCGCTTTGCGCCGGGCTTCGCCCTGCGGGCTCGCGGGTTCAAGCTGCGTGCTACGATCCCGCTCGTGGGTTCCACGTCTGGTAAGCTGACCGAGTATCGGAGGCGGCTTCGGGTTGCTGCGGCTACGGTGCTGGCGGTCCGGATTGCGGCTGCTGCCGCTGCGGTGGGGCTTGCGTCGTTTGTGTTGGTGGCCTGGGTTCTTGGGCCGATGACGCCTCTCGTCTGGTTGTGTATCGGGTGGGGCGTGGTGTTTGGGATGACCACGGGGGCGGTGGCTTGGTCGATCCAGCCGTTGTTGAAGCTTCGTGGGCACGGGGCACTTGGGTTGGTTGCGGCCGGGCAGCCTTCCCTCTTGTCGCCGCTGCAAAGCGCGTACGAGCTTCAGGCTGAGCGGGCCTTCTCGCGGGAGTTGGTCGTTGCACAGCGCGTTCGGCTGTTGCGCGCACTCGACGAATCCCCGGCACGCAAGTTCATCCCGTGGCGCTGGCTCGTGCAGCCGGCATTGGCGGTGACCCTTTCCTTTGCGGTTCTGGCGTGGTGGTCGTTGGATTTCGATCGAGCCGCGGCGGGGCGCTACGCCCTGCTACATACCCAGACCGGCGCAATCGAAGGCGCGCGCACGAGCCACGTGGTCGCCCGCACCGCCGCTGAGCTTTTCTTCCCCGACTACATGGAGCGTACCAACGAGTACATCGAGGATGCCGATCGACTGATCGTGCCGAGGGGGACCGCGATCGAGTACACGATCACGCCGATCGTCGATGCGGCCCGTGTCGTCGTCGAGCTGCCGGGACGCCATGTCGAAGCCGACCGAGTCGGCGACCAATTCGTCGCTGCCTTCGTCGCTGATGCCGACGGGCCACTGGAGATATACGTCGAATCCACCCGTGGCGAGCGGCGCGTCGACCATCGTGCCCGGTCGATCCGCGTGCAGCTCGATGAGCCGCCCCAGGTGAACATGCTTGCACCGCAGGAAGACTTGGTCGCCGAAGAACGCCAGCCGATTCTGCTGCAACACAATGCCACCGACGACTATGGGGTGCACGAGCTAACCCTCATCATCAAGCTCCCCAATGGGGAGCATCTTCGCAGGCCGATCCTGACTCCCTCGGAGAGCTCGCAGACCGAGCTCAACGGAGAGACGGTGCTGCACTTGGAGGAGTTCTCGCTGGCTCCCGCGGACGCGGTCACGGTCTGGCTGGAGGCCAAAGATGGCAACCGCGTCGATGGTCCGGGCGTCGGCCGTTCTTCCGTGCGAACACTGACCCTTGCGTCGGAGATCACGCGTCGCCGCGATCGTATCGTCGAGCTCGAGAAGCTGTTGGGTTCGTTGTTGACGACTCTGGCGCTTCGACTCGAGCAACGGGTTCCTGACGGTTTCCAGGAGGCTCTTCGGCGGCGCAATGAAGTCTTGCTACCGTACAATGAGGTGATGTCGCTGCTCTCCAACGTGGGCGACCATCGGGGTCCAAGAACCATCCCCCTACTGCTCGACATGAAAAAGCGGCTGGAGAGGGTGCACAAGCGCGAGGCATTCGCGTATCGCCAGGGCACGCAGCCGAGGATCCGGAAGAATCAGAATCGCGTTGTCGTGACCGAGCTCGAAAAAGACTCCCTCATCGTGGCAGACCTGATCAGCGAGGCGCGACTCAACGACGCTGCGGAAATCGCGCGGGAGGTTCAACAGCTACGCCGCGAGATCGCGTCGCTGATCGGTGAGCTGCGCCGCGGGCAGACGCCGGAGTTGCAACGGGCGCTGATGGCGGCGATGGATCGGGCCGAGCGGCGGATGGAGGCTCTGCGACAACAGCTCCGGGAAGCCATGCGGTACGTACCGGGAGAGTTCGTCAATCGGCAGTCTCGGCAGGCAAGCGAGTCGACCGACGCCCTTCAGGCCGTGCGCGAGGCGCTCGCCCGTGGTGACCTGGACGCAGCCGAAGCTGCGCTCGCG
>QMMB01000406.1 GCA_003647035.1 Deltaproteobacteria bacterium
CATGTAGTCAGCATCCGCGTGACATTGCGCGCAAGTAGCTGGAACGTTGGATGCATAAACCGGCGATTTGGCATCGTTGACTTCGCGCACTCCATGCGCGCCGTGGCAGCTCACGCATTGAGCCACTCGAGTCTCGCCCTTGGCTAGGAGCTTCGCGTGCACACTAGTCCGATACTTGGCGAGCTGATCGACGGGCAAGAGGGGCTGGCGAACCTTCATGTACTCGACGTCACTGTGGCAGCCGCCACACGAGAGAACGATCTCACTAGCAGAAAGCTTGCCCCGGTAACCAGAGCCCGGATGTTTGGCGAGGTCGCTGTCATCTTGCGTTGCATCTCCGCCATGACACACGTCGCACGTAATCCCAGCGGCAGCGTGAACATCTTCCTGCCACAGCTCGCCGACCCCATCTTCGGTCGTCAGGTGACACTCCAAGCACTCTCCGCCCGGAAGATCATCAGCCCCAGCATCAGCCCCGGCGTCAACCCCGGCGTCAGCGCCGGCGTCAGCCCCGGCATCAGCCGCGAGCGCGACACACGTCAACATGAGAGCTGGTACGAAGACTTTCATCACGCCACATGCCCCAGATAAGTCATGACCGAAAGGAACACGAGGATCGCGACCCCAGCGACCATGACGATGGCGGTGACTAGGCGACTCCGCCCACGGTCAATCCATGGAACCAAGCACCAGCCAATGAATCCAAGCGAAATGACCAACAGACCGAGCTCTTCTCCTTCCATCGGCCCTACGTGGGCAGGCATGTACTTGAGAAACTCGAAGGTCGCGAGGAAGTACCACTCCGGCTTGATTCCCGCAGGAGCGGGAGCAAACGCATCGGCCTCGATGCCCAGCTCCGCCGGAAAGAAGACCGCCAGCACCGCCAAAATGTTGAGCACGATCAACCAGAGCAGCAGCTCACGCATGAAGAAGTGCGGAAAGAACGGCATGGTCTTCCGTTGCTCTGGATGAGCCTTCCATCCTTCGGGCTCGTGCATCCCCTGCACTTGAATGAAGAAAAGGTGCCCCCCGACCAAAACGGTCAGCAAGGCTGGAAAGAGCGCGACGTGAAGCGCAAAGAAGCGCGGAAGGGTCGCCCCGGTCACCTCCTCGCCACCTCGCAGGACATACATGATGGGATCCCCGACGTACGGGATGACACCGATGATGTTGGTGCCTACCTTCGTGGCAAAGAAGGCGAGCTCGTTCCATGGCAAGAGGTAGCCGCTGAATCCGAAGCCGAACAGAATCCCGAGGAGCGCTATTCCCGAAACCCAAGTGAGCTCACGCGGCTTGCGATAAGCGCGCAGGAAAAAGACGCTGAACATGTGGATGAACGCCGACAGGATCATCAGGTTCGCGGACCAGGCGTGAACCGAGCGAATGAGCCAGCCAAAGGGCACCTTGGCCGAGATGAATCGAACGCTTTCAAACGCGGTATCGGAGCTCCCCTTGTAATAAAACATCAGGAGGATTCCGGTTCCTACCTGAATGAGAAACAGGAAGAGTGTGATTCCACCGAAGTAGTACCAAAACGAGCCAGGTCCGATCGGCACGGTCTTGTGCTTGGCCCATTCGGCGAACTTGCCAACGGGGTAGCGATCCTTGGCCCAGGCTAGGAGCGCGTGCTCAGGATTTTCGGGTGACGTAGACATCGTCCCCCTTCATGTGCACCTCCAAGGCGTCCAAGGGCCTTGGTGGTGGACCCGACACGTTGGTCCCGTTGAGGTCGTAGAACCCGTCATGGCAAGCGCACCAAATTCGCTCTTTGTCGGAGCGGTACTGCACGACGCAGTCGAGGTGCGTGCACTTGGCCAGGAACGCGCGGAACGTTCCGTCGGGTTGCCGCACGATCAACGCTGGCTTCCGCCCGAATTTAAAGATCTTCCCCGAATTCGGAGCCATTTCGGTTAGGGATGCGGCCTTCACAGAGGAAACCGCCGCTTCTTGCTCCGGCGGCGGGCTCAGGAAACGAAGCACCGGGTACACGACCGAACCGAGCCAGGCGAATGTACTACCGCCAAGAAGCCAATTCAGGATCACCCGTCGGTTGAACAACCGTTTCATCCGCGTCCGCCTTCCGCCAATCGGGCGTGAGCCTATCGATGTCCGCGCTAATCCGCAATGAATATCAGAAGGCGTCGACGCGGCCGTTGATGTGGGGAGCTTCTATCGTGAGGCGGGTGCCATCGGGATTGATGCCTCGGTGGCAAGTGTTGCAAGCGATCGTCGAGTGGCCCGCGGGTGGAGTCTGATGGCAGGCGTTGCAGTCTAGGTCGAGAGCGCCTCCGTCCCAGGCGACCACTGGCGTGGTGCCGGTGCGTGCGTGGCATGTCGTGCCACAAACCAGCGTTTCGAAGTCGTAGGTTGCGTCGGGTCCCCAGGCAGGCTGGAAGACCACGTCGACTTCGCCGTTTCCGTGTTCACCGTCGAGCATGGAGAAGTCGATGGCGAAGTGACACGCCTGACAATCGAGGGGGCGGAGCATGTTGGCCGAAGGTGTGGTGTGAGCGTCATGCGCATGGCCCTCGGGAGGACCGCCGAAGTAGCACTGGTCTCTCGGAGGATACGCGCGTTCTCCATCTCCGTGGCAAGTGCCACACGCCATCACGCCGCCGGGGAGACTATGGCAGTCGATGCAGTCGGTGGCGCCCGGCGGGGGTTTGACCACGACATCGCCGAGTGGGGGCGAACCCTGATGACATAGGCCGCACGCATCGGAGCGTTCCGGGTCGACGATCGGCTGCCAGTCGGTTTCCCGCAGGTAGTTGCCGTGCCAGTCGTCGGCGCGGGGATCGATCCACTTGCCGGGATGGGTACTACGATTCGCCGGAACAGCGCCATCGGTGACCCAGGTCGTGAGCCCGCGGGTCTCATCGTCATCGAGCAGACCCGCGTGATCCGGACGCTCCAACACCGCCAAGATCGGCGCGGTTGGGTCGGAGGGCAGCGTGGCGGGCTGCCCTTCAGGGTCCGGAATGCACCGAATGGTCTGCAAATAGTCCTCGACCCGATAGTCGGCTTCAGCGAGCGGGCCACTGTGGCACTCGGCGCACTTCGCCTCGAGAATCGGATGCACGTCCGCATGGACGACCGGCGGTTCTTCCCGCTCCCGTGCCTCGGCGCAGCCTGCAAGCGCCGCCAGGATTCCCAAGGCGAAGCCGGTACCCCAGAGGCCGCCTGCCCCGCCCCTCATGGCATGTTGTTCGGAAGGCTGGTTCTGTGGCACTCACCGCACTCGTTGGTGAAAGCGATAGGCTGATCGGGCTGCCCACCTTCCCACCGGGTCACCGTCATGCGATGGCTCGCCGTGTCGTTCCAGTAGTACTGCACAGTCGGCGGTCCACCGATAGGGTCAAGCAGAGCCCGAACGGCAGCACCGGACTTGGCGGTCGGCACCATATGGCACTCGGTGCAGAGGTACGGCCCGAAGAGCTCTTCCAAGCTCGCGTGCCCGGCAACACCGGTGACGTTCGCAACGTGATCGCCCACGGGATAGAGTTCCGGGTTGGCCTCCGGGCTGTGGCACGTGGTGCACAGCGCATTGGGATTGCCCGACGTGTCCATATCGGCAATGTCGGCCGAGTTGGCATGCGGACTGTGGCAACCGGTACAGGTGGTCAGCCGGACTGGGTTCCGGTAGTGCCTCGCTCGAATGTGGTCAGAGTAC
>QMMB01000407.1 GCA_003647035.1 Deltaproteobacteria bacterium
AGCATCGCTCACGGGCCTGTAGTCGACTTGGCCCCTGCCTTGGCCTCCTCAAGCTGCCTCCGCCGACGGGCGGCCGCGATTAGGATGAAGAGAGCCAAGAGGAGAGCGAGCCCGGCTAAGCAAAAGGGGACAAGGGCGCCAACCGAAGCTGTCACTCCGTAGGCTATGCCGCCGACGATCAAGAGCGCTCCGCCGGTACCCGCGAGCCCCCTCGATGCGCGGGTCAAACGCCTTGCCTTGCGCTCCAGCCGCTTGAGCTCCCGACGGCTTTCCGCTTCAGCGGAGGATGGCGACTCCGTCGTCGACGGTGGGCTCGTCTCTACCTCCGTGGGGCCTGGGTGCGGAGGAGTAGATCCGATTGGGTCTTCGTACTGGGCCAGCATCCGCCTCGTCGCCGGACTGACCTCGAAATTGGCGTTGTCGTGATCCTGAGCGCCGTTGCGCTCCGCGACTCGCGTGATTTTGTCGGTTAGGTCGGTGATGATCTCGTCGGCCGACTGTACACGGAGCCGTGAGGACAGGTCCGCCGATGCCCGCCGAAGGCGAAGACGGCCGTGCATCCCCATGCCATGCCTCGCCCCCTCCTCGTCGAGGCCGGAAGCCATGTCCATGAGAACATCGGGATTCTCTCGCAGCTCTCGATCGATCTCCGCCTTTATCTGGTCATCGGCCATGCCAACCACGAAGTACGAGTCGGCCACTGCCTGATCCAGCACCGGGGACATCTCAGCGATGTCGTTCTGGATCGCTTCGCTCTCCCGGAGATCATCCGGCAGCGCATTCACCAGCTCCGAGTAGACGAGCGCTTGATAACTGGTCGCCATGTACTCGTTGATGTCACCCGCGAGCGCTTCATGGATATCCTCGCGGAGAAGGCCCTGGCGCTTGGCATCCGCAACATAGCCCCGCTCGCGCAGTGGTTTGATCGCGGCCTGGATGTAACCAAGCTCGAGCTCGGGTGAGTCGGCGCTGCGAGGACGCGTCTCGCAAGAGCTGTATCCTAGCGCCCCGGTCGCAGTGACTACACCCCCGGCCGCAAACGCGGCCAGCCATTCTCTCCTCGGAAGAGAGCGCGCAGGCGGGATTGGATCGGCTTCGCTTTTCGGATCTGATTTCGACACACACACCTCCGTCTCGCCCATGGCGAGCATAGTGCGGTTCGCGACTGCCGGACAAGGCTTCGTTCCCTTGGATCCTTCTCGAGCGAGCGCAAAGTTTGCGTCTCCTCCGAACAGACGTCAGCCGGATAAGGACGTTCGGGTTATTCAGAGAGCTGAGTCATGAAGGACAAGTGCCCAAGCTGCGGTCACAAGTTCGGTATCCGTGGGGCACCGTTCAATCTCCCGCCTAAGGGGAGCAGGCTGCGCAAACCCGAGTACTACTGCCCCGAATGCGGCAGCCAACTGCAACGCGTGGAGTCGAGGCCCGAGCGCCTCGCGGCAATCGTCGGCTATGGGACCATGCTCGTTGCTAGCGCTGGTACCATATGGAATCTGTTCGAGCTGTCGGTGAAATTCGATCGCAACTGGTTGCTCGTCTTCTATTCGCTGGCCGTGGTCGGTATCGGCGCCAACATCGCGTACACCGTTGCCCGGCAGCACTACGTTGAAAAAGGATAGTTCGGTACGGCCGTAGACTACGCGCTAGTCACCGGTACAGAGGGCTAGCGCCTCTCAGGCCGGCTTGGGTCGTCCGTCGAGCTCGGTTCGGAGCTCGCTTTGGACCAGGTCTCGGACCGCGTCGGCTGCGAGGAAGTCGTGGGGGAAGCCCATCTCGACTCGGCTGACCTCGGCGAGCTTTTGAAGGTGTGCGGCGTCGAGCGTGATCGCGGGGCTGCCCAGGCTGTCTACGATTTGTTCGACCTTTCGGGCGCCTACGATGGGGATGTAGCGATAGCCCTGTGCCTGGACCCAGGCGGTCGCCACCTGTGCGGAGGAGGCGCCGAGCTCGTCGGCTACGGCATCGACCGCGCGTGCGACGTGCAGGCTTGCCTCGGAGGTCCGGCCGCGCTGTTCGTTGCTTCCCGCGCGTAGGGAGTCGTTGTCGAGACCACTCCGTGTGTACTTCCCGGTGAGCACGCCGGCGGCGAGCGGCGCCCAGGCGAGCACCGAAAGCCCGAACTCTTCGGCCATTGGGAGAAGGTCGCGCTCGGGGGTTCGTTGAAGGAGGCTGTATTCGATTTGAAGGCCGACGTATGCGGTCCAGCCGCGAAGCTCCGCGAGCACATTCGAGGCGGAGGCGACCCATGCCGGCGTGTCGCTGACGCCGACGTAGAGCACTTTGCCGCTTCGCACCATGTCGTCGAGCGCGCGCATGGTTTCTTGATACGGCGTGTTCTCGTCCCAGGCGTGAACCCAGAGCAGGTCGATGTAGTCGGTTCTGAGTCGGCGAAGGCCTCTTAGCCCTTGGGGACCACTTTGAGAGCCCAATTGCGCAGAGCTAATCGTTATGTCGACCCTGCCAAGAGTTTCGAACGGACGTTCATAGTTCCTATCAGCCCCTCTCGAGATCGTGCGAACCTCGCTGCCGCTCTCGTCGCTGAAGAAGTCGAATCACACGGGCGTCGCGGTTCGCGGCGCGGCTGGCGACGAAATGGCGCCACGTGCCGGGGTGCGGTGTCTTCTGAATTGCCCTTCGTTGATTCGCGAGCTTCCGCCTGAGGGCGCGAGATTCGATGGCCTGGCGAAGCGCCAGTTGTTGTGAAAGGCGTTTTCGGTCGCGGCTCGATACGGGAAGGGCGGCGAGGAGGCCTCGCTGGTGTCGATACTTCTCTTTGAGTCGCCGACGCTCACGGGAGGTGGAGTCTCGGTAGCTGCTCCAGGCGTGTTGGCGCTCTAGTCGGGCGTTGTTGAGGGACTGCGCGTAGTCGTGCCACAAGCTCTCCGGCACCGTGGGCGGCATAGGCGAATACCGATGAACCATGCGCCCCGTATCTTCCTGCTGATGCGCGGAGGCCGGCCGAAAGTCACCGAGCTGCTTGCGCAGCCTCGGCTTGCTGAGCTCACGACTCACGCACGATGCCTTCACGCGAACGCCCCGCTCGGCGTCCTCAAAGACGAGCCCGTTGCCATGCAGCCGAACCACCACGCCGAAGCGGCGACAAATCTCGTGCACGTCGTCCCAGCTTCGCAACTCGGTCGCCCGAAGAGCGGGAGCGAGCGTCTTCCGGGCCCAGCGCGCGAAGCTGTCGATCCCCTGGCGCGCTTCGCAGTCCGCCGCTCGTCCGGGCAACTTCTCTTGCTCGCGCGTCTTCAGCCGAAGCGGCGTTAGCCCGAGCTCCGCCTCGAGGGCCCGGCCCGCGGTGAACAGCTTCTGGTGATCCCAGGCTGGTGAGTGAATGCGAAAGGTCTCCGGGTGGATCTTGTGGATGGCCACGTGAACGTGTTCGTGGTCTTTGTCGTCGTGGCGGGCGGCGATGTACTGGTGGTCGGAGAACCCCAAAATGTCGACAAGGTTCTCCACAACATGCCTCAGCTCCTTTCTGTCGAGGCTTCGGTCTTCCGGATGAAGTGAGATGACCAAGTGATAAATGCGGTCGCTGCCGGCACGGGTGTTCTGCGCGTTCACGGCCTCGACGAGTCGGCACGCGAGCTCGAGGTCGTCGGTCGTGGTGACGCCCGGAAGATTGGCCGCCAGGAACCAGGTC
>QMMB01000408.1 GCA_003647035.1 Deltaproteobacteria bacterium
CAAAGGCTTCGTGTTCATTCGGACCGGCCCGACGGGCGAGGCCACGGTAACTGCGAGCCCCTACTTCGCCAGTCTCCCGACGGAGTCGCTACCAGCCACTGGGTACAATCTGGTTGCCGTCCGACTCGAGGTTGCCCAGGAGGTTCTGGGGATGGTGACCACCCTGGGTTCGGCCGCCTCCTGACTCCCAACCGTTTGGGCAGGCGACGCTAGCCCATCTCCACGACGATTTCGGACGTCTGGTTGAGCGGAGCACCGACGGTGGGGAGCCGCTCGGCAACGACGACGCGCCCAGCCCCGTTCTGACGAAGATAGTCCAGCAGCCCATGCAGATGATCCGCATTCCTCAGTCGCAATCGTGCAGCTAAACCTCGCGGACTCACGGGGAACAACTCGCGCACGGGCTCGAAAAAGATGGCAGCTCTATCCGTGACTCCCAATATCTGATCGACCGCGACCGGGAATACACGAGGAAGCTGTTCTAGCGCGTGAACGGTGAAGGAGACCGAAGCGCGACCATCCCAGACGAGCGGCGCGGTGATGTCTGCCTGGTGCACCTCAATGTCTAAATCGAATGCGTTGGCGTCTGCCTGGGCTCGCGCCGCTGTACTGGGACTGAGCTCGAATCCCACGAGTCGAGCCTCGGGAAAGTGCTGCCGCAAGAAGAATAGGTTCCTGCCCGTGCCGCACCCGAACTCGGCGATGGTGCCCTTTCCGTCTGGAAGACACGCCGACACGCGAGACAGGAGGCGCTGCGTTAGGTACTCACGCGAAACGCGATCGACTCCTACGACCAACTCATCGTTCTGCAGCAACCACTTGGGCGTGCAATCGTTGCCATAGATGAGCTGCTCTAGAGAAAGCTGGTCGTCCCAATACTCGTCGCGGCCGCCCGCGTCGTATTCATTGAGGATGTGTTCGCTGTCACGCTGCACGCGCGAACCCGCAACCGCCCGAACGCCATAGTGTGCGATCGCGCTCAGGGTATATGCCCAGGGACCGCCAGATTGGATGCGAAGATCCCTGGACCGTATTCTCTCCCCCAGCGTCAGTCTCTCCAACGAAGTCCCCCTTCGCACCCTCAGCTATCAATCTGTGACAACGGAGTCAAGTCGAGTTCGTGAACTGCGATACGCAACGACCGACTTGAAACCAAACGAGCCTGCGTAGGCAGCCAACCTCTACGGGGGCTTCCGTTACCACACTAGAGTCGAGCCACAAAACTCCGCGATCTCCTGGCAATTTCGCAACTGTTTGGACAGGCGATCATCCCGACCTATGCTTCGGCCCGCGTGGCTGGGTGGAAAAAGGGTTGTCTTACGGTCGTTCTTGGCCTGGTGCTGTTCGTGTTGGCTTTTTGGGTCGTCTACGGGGGTGGCAAGGAGCAGTACGACGGCGAAATCGCCCAGGTTGCGCTGGCGCCTGAGCACGTTGCTGCGCGGGCGGCCGGCCAGACACGAGCGGCTCCGAACGCGACCGACCGAATCCTATTCGGAGACCTCCACGTCCACACGACGCTTTCCGTCGACGCGTTCATGTGGAGCCTTCCCTTGATGGGGGGCGAGGGCGTCCACCCTCCCGCGGACGCGTGTGACTTCGCCCGCTTCTGCTCGCAGCTCGACTTCTACGCGCTCACCGATCACGCCGAGGCGCTCAACCCACGAACTTGGAAGATGAGCCGGGACTCGGTGCGTCAGTGCAACGCAGTGGCGGCCGAGAGTGTGCAGCCGGACGTGATCGCGTTCACCGGCTACGAATGGACGCAGGTCGGGCTTACCCCCGAGGAGCACTACGGTCACAAGAACGTCATCTTCAAGTACGACACGGATGACGAGCTACCAGCCCGCCCGATCGCTGCGCCCGGCCTCGCAGCGCGCGCGTTCTCGAACATCAGCGCGCTCTGGTCTCTGTTGACGCTTCCGGTGCGCGCGTTTCCCGAGCAGCAGGGCTATCTCGATTTTGCGCGCCACATCCGCGAGAACGGCAAGCACCCGGTTTGCCCCGAAAATGTGAACAGCAAGGAGCTGTCGCCGACGTGCCGTGAGCGGGCCGCCACGCCCGATGTTCTGTTTCGAAAGATCAACGAGTGGGGCCTCGACACGATCGTGATTCCGCACGGATCCACGTGGGGCTTCTACACGCCGCTCGGCTATACCTGGGACAAACAGCTTCGGGCCAACCTCGACGACGCGAGCCTTCAGCGCCTGGTCGAGGTGTTTTCCGGGCACGGCAACTCCGAAGAGTACCGAAGCTTTCGCTCCGCCAACTTCACCGCCGATGGCATGGAGTGCCCCCAACCCACCGATGACTACGAAGCATGTTGCTGGCGTGCCGGCGAAATGATCCGAGAGCGATGTGACGATGCGGCCTCCGAGCTTTGTCAGCAGCGTGTCGAAAAGGCGAGGGCGGACTACCTGCGAGTGGCGCTTGCCGGGCATGTGACGATTCCGGGCGAGGATGTTCCGGACTGGAACAACTGCGGCACATGCACCGATTGCTATCTGCCGGCCTATCAGTATCGGCCCGCCGGCTCGGTGCAATACATGCTGGCCAAGGGCGACTTCGAGAACCCCGAAGAGCCACGGCACGCGACAATGGGCTTCATTGCGTCGAGCGACAACCACAGTGCCCGCGCGGGCACTGGCTACAAGGAGTTCGCGCGGCTGCAGATGACCGAAGCGCGCGGGGCTCCGAGCGAGTCTTGGCGCAAGTCGATGTTTGGCGACCGGGGACAGCCTGAACCCGAGTCCACCACGTACACCATTGCGACCCTGATGGAGCGGCCTCCTTTCGAGCTGATGTGGATGGAGCGGCAGGCCTCGTTCTTCATCACGGGCGGGCTCGTCGCGGTGCACGCCACCGAGCGGTCACGTGAGGCGATTTGGGACGCCATGCAGAGCCGCAACGTGTACGGAACCTCGGGCGACCGCCTCTTGCTCTGGTTCGACATCAAGAACGGCCCCGAGGGCGTCTCACCGATGGGCAGCGAGCTCGAGTTCACGGGGACACCGAAGTTCGAGGTGCGTGCGGCTGGCTCCTTCGAGCAGAAGCCGGGATGTGCCCCCGATGTCATTCAGGCCCTCGGAGAGGACCGCGTGGAACGCATCTGCGCGAGCGAGTGTTACAACCCGGGCGACCATCGCCGGCGCATCACTCGCATCGAAGTGATCCGGATTCAGCGGCAGCGCAGTGAGGACGAGCCCGTCGCCGACCTCATCGAGGACCCGTGGAAGACGATTCCCTGTCCCGAAGGGCCGGAGCTCTGCGTCGTCGAATTCGAGGACCCGTCGTACGGCGAGCTCGGCCGAGACCTGTTGTACTATGTCCGCGCCATCCAGGAGCCGACACCGACCGTCAACGGTGGCGGTCTTCGATGCCGCGGGGGTGAGTGCGAGCCCTGCTACGGCAACTTCCGCACCCCCGTCGACGACGACTGCCTGGTCGAGACCGAGGAGCGTGCCTGGTCCTCCCCGATCTTCTTGCTGGCCGGCCCGGAGCCATGAGTCGGGCTTGGCTTCTCGCGGGCGGGATGCTCGCCGGGGCCGCCATTGCCGTCTTCTACATCGTTCGTACCCCAGATGCGATAGAGCCCACGGCGGACGTCATCGCATGGGTGAACGACCGTCCGA
>QMMB01000409.1 GCA_003647035.1 Deltaproteobacteria bacterium
GTAGTTGCCGGAGCTGTGCTTGAGCGCCTTGAGCACGCGCGCCGCGACGCCGACCGGGTAGAGGTCGTTTTGGTCAGGGTCGTCGGTGGATGGGTCCCGCTGGGCGATGATCGCGATGATCGGCTGGTCGAGGTTCTCGATGTCCTCGACGAGCGCGACGGACTTCTCGCGGCCCACATCAAAGGGCGCGACAGCGGCTGGGAAGAGCACAGCGTTCCGGATCGGAAGAACGGGGAGCTCGTCGCCGAACTCGATTTCTCCCGAGTCGGGGGGCGGGATCGATGTGATGGTTTCCTCTTCGTCGCTCATGCTCTCGTTTTACTCCAACTCGGTGAGAACCGAGGTTTTTTCAGTACTGGGGCGAACATAGCCACGCACCTTTTCCCTGGCAAGGGTCTCACCTGTAGTCCCTGCTGAGGAGGTCAAGCAGGTGGGGGCATTTCGTCGATTGAAGCTGATTGAAGCTGGGGGGGGGCCGAATTAGGCTCAGCACGATGCGTCTGTCGGTTGTGGTCCCGTGTTTTAACGAGGTAGGCAATATCGCGTGCGTGGTCGGGCAGGCCGCCGATGTGGGGCGGCGCCTTGCCTCGGAGCTCGAGATCATCGTCGTCGACGACGGCAGCACGGATGGCACGGCGAAGGTCCTGACGGCGCTAGCGGAGACGATCCCCGAGCTGAAGATCGTGGCTCATCCTCATAACCGCGGATACGGCGTTGCTGTCCGCTCGGGGCTCGAAAGAGCCGCGATGGACCATGTCTTCCTGACTGACGGCGACGGGCAGGTCGACGTGGAGGACCGCCCGGGGGCCATCGACCGGCTGCGGGAGCACGACGTGGGGGCGGGATATCGGACGCATCGACAGGATGGCTGGTGGCGTCGGTTGTGGGGCCGATCCTGGACGGCACTAGTGAACCGAGTCTTCGGCCTGCGGGTGCGCGATGTGAACTGCGCGTTCAAGTTGGTGCCACAGAGCTTGCTCAGGTCGAGCGAGCTTCGCAGCCATGGTGCCCTCATCAGCGCCGAGATCCTGTTCGAGGCGCGTCGCATGGAGCTCAGCGTGGCCGAGTGCGCAGTGACTCACTACCCGCGGCGCACCGGTCGGCAGTCCGGCGCGTCGATTCGGGTGATCGCAACGGCCTTCGTAGAGCTCGTTGCGTGTCTCTCCCGTAAAATGCGTTCCGCACCACGGGGCTTCGCTCGCTAGGCGCAGACTTGGTTGCGGCCGTTGCGTTTCGCTTCGTACATTTTGTCGTCGGCCGCCTTCAGCACATCGGAAGGGTCTTCGTACTGTGTTTGCCATTCGGCTACGCCTATGCTCACCGTGACCTTGACGCGAGCGCCCTCGAACTCGAATCGCGTGTCCCCGATCAGACGGTTGATCTTGGCCGCGAGCTCTTTGGCCCCGTCGAGCCCAACCTCAGGCGTGATCAATGCGAACTCCTCTCCGCCGATGCGTGCCAGCACATCGTTGACCCGAAGTCTGCCCAATAGGACAGCCCCGAGCTGGCGCAGTATCGCGTCGCCCGCCAGGTGACCGAACCGGTCGTTGACGTTCTTGAAGAGATCGATATCGAAGACGAGCAACGAAAAGCTGCGCTTGTAACGCTTCGCACGCGCGACCTCGCGGTCGAGCATTTCGTCGAAGTATCGTTTGTTGTGAAGCTGCGTGAGCCCGTCGGTCGTCATCAACCGATAGATCTCTTCATGGTACTCCACCTCCACGTTGTCGCCGACGATGAATTTTAGAATCGTCCGGCCGACCTTGAGCTGGTCGCCGTGGCGCAGTCGCCCCTCGTCGTGTACCAGGTCGTCGTTGACGTAGGTCCCGTTGGTCGAGCCGAGATCGCGAACCAAGAACTCGCCGCCCTCGAAGCGAATCCGGCAGTGGTTGCGCGAGACGCTTTCCTGGTCGACTTGGATCTCGCACTTGGGTGAGCGCCCGATGACCAAGGGTTCAGTGGTCACGCGCACGCGGCGGCCCATCTCTTGTCCGTAGATGACGACCAGGCATCCGTTCTCGTCGCCTTGCGAGGGGGCGCGCGCCTCCGCGACCTCCGTCAGGACGGTTTGGCTGGCGCTCGTCGTCTGATCCTTGAAACTCACTCTTCCAATATCCAGCGCGCTGCCGGATGGCGTTAAATCACCGACAGGCGGTTGCAGTCACAGCGGACTGATTGGTTTATTGACGGCCACGAGCGGGTTCCCTAGCGTGGGCGCGTGCGCGATGTAATTTCTCACTCCTGGCTGTGGGGGCTGGCGAGCCTCGCTCTGATCCTCGGAACGCCTTTGGCTCTGACGGCTAGCCCGCCGTCTGCTCACCGAACGTCGACGAACGTCGCGAGAGTGGTTACGCCCCCATTTGCGGACATCTACATCGCGAACGCCAAGCCCGGAGCCGACGGTTGGGTGGTCCCTCGGCGCGACGGCACGCGCGCGGTCCTGACCATCGACCATGATCTTCAGTCTCACGTTCGCAGCTTGTTCGGCCGCTATGACGTGCCGGCCGGCGGACTGGTCGCGATCGACCCGAAGACCGGCGAAGTGCTGGCCTATGTTGGTTACGAGGCGGGGAAGGGCGATAGCGCGCGCGTCTTGACCGACCCGGACGCGCCTGCAGCATCGGTCTTCAAGATCATCACCGCGTCGGCTCTGTTGGACGCGGGGGTGAAGAGCTCGACCTCGGTCTGCTACGGCGGGGGCATGCGCGGTTTGGTGGCGGCCGATTTGATCGACAGCCCCAAGCGCGACCGGTGGTGCGCGACAATGGCCGATGCGCTCGGCTATTCGATCAACGCGGTGTTCGCCAAGCTCGCCGACCGCCATATCGATGAGGCGCGCATGACACAATACGTGTCCGCGTTCGGGTTCGGCCAGCGCCTGCCGTTCGATCTGCCTACGACGCCGAGCCCGGTGGATGTGCCGGACAGCAGGCTGGAGCGAGCCCGAATGGCAGCGGGATTCTGGCACAGCCAAATGTCGCCGCTCCATGGAGCTCTCGTGGCTTCGACCATCGCGAACGATGGCAAGATGCCGTATGCGGCCATCGTCGATCGCATCGAAAGCCGCACCGGCGAAACACTCTACGAACACACCCCCCGCACATTCCGCGAGGTGCTGTCGCGACACACCGCCGAGCTTGCGGGCGAGATGATGACCAACACGGTCACCAAGGGAACCGCGAAGAAGGCGTTCTACGATTCCAAAGGCCGCCCGTTCCTGCCGGGCATCAGCGTTGCCGGGAAGACGGGAACCCTGAGCCGGTACAACCCGCACCGCACCTACAACTGGTGGGTGGGCTATGCCCCGGTAGACGATCCGAAAATCGCCGTAGCCGTGCTGGTGGTCAACGAGCCCAAGTGGCGAATCAAAGCCAGCTACGTCGCACGCGAAGCGCTACGCGAGTACCTGATGCGCTGACGGGGGACGGGGGCAGTCCCAGAGACAGCGTCAGCGCCAGTGTCAGTCCCAGAGACAGCCTCAGCGCCAGTGTCAGTGCCAGCGTCGGTGCCAGTGAGCGTGTCGGTGACCGTGTCTTGTGACTCGACTTTGTCCTCGTGATCTCCTTTTTCGCCTGTGAGTGGGGTCGGGCTTGCGCCCTTCTGGGGAACCCCACTCACAGGCGAAAAA
>QMMB01000410.1 GCA_003647035.1 Deltaproteobacteria bacterium
AGCCCGCGTCGCCATCACAGCACGCCGAAGGCCCCATCAGCGAACCCATTCGAATGCCGACAGGGGGGGACGCTCGCACTGACACTGGCACGGGCACTGGCACTGACACTGGCACTGGCACTGACACGGGCACTGGCACCGACTCTGCCACCGACTCTGCCACTGGCACTGACGCTGCCGCGGCCCCCGTCATTCAGGAGCAACCCCCGCAGCCGGGCCCGGAGCCGATCACGGCCACCACTCGGAAATGGCCAGCGCCAGAGCGAGAGTCGGTGGCAGAGCCAGAGTCAGTGGCAGTGGCAGAGTCGGTGCCAGCGCCAGCGCCAGAGTCGGTGGCAGTGGCAGTGTCAGCGCCAGTGCCCGTGGCAGCGCCAGTGTCAGAGCCAGTGCCAGCGTCTGTGGCGGCGCCAGTGCCAGGGCCGGTGTCCGCGACTGTGTCCGACCCCGCGTTGGAGACGGCGACCGAGTCTGTGTTTGGGACAGGGTCCGTGACTCACGCCGAGTCGTTGCCTGCGCCTCAGCCGGTTAGCGCGTCCATCCCCGCTTCGGCACCAGCCTACGATCGGCAGTCGCTGCCCGAGCAGCTTCCGAAGCGCCGCGGCGGTCTGGGCGTCTTGCTCTTCGCGGCAGCGCTGGGTTTCGGCGCCTACGCGCTCGTCGCGAGCGGCACTCTCGATGCGCTGCTCAGGCCCCCGGTGCCGTCAGCCGCCCCGGCGCCGAGCGGCGTCATCAACGTGGCGGTCACGCCGGCCGATGCACAGATCTTCATTTTCGTTGGGCGCGGCCCGGCGGTCGCTTCCGGTTTGCCCGTCGAAGGGGCGCACGAGTTTATCGTCTTCGATCGCGGACTGCGCCCTTCGAGAGCCACCGTCGCCGAGGGCGCTACCTGGACGACGACCGCGGATGGGCCGCTCTATGAGCTTGCGATGCAGGCCACGGCGGCCACGACCCGTGCGGACGCTCTCGATCTCGGCAGCCCGGGGACCACGCCGGCTTCGGCCGAGGCCGGGAGCTTGGGGACGATCCGAATCATCACGAACCCGCAACGTGCGAAGGTCTACCGTTTCGTGGGGCTTGGGCCCGGCGTTCGGATCCCTGCCGCGTCGATTCACGAGGGCCAGGAAGTCTTGGTGTATCACCCCGAGTACGAAACCAGGCGCGCCGTGATCGGACCTAGTGACTGGCGGGCAGGCGAGGGCGCAGAAGGTCACAGCGCGAGCTTGGAGTTCGAGCTGCCGCCGCTTGCGACATCAATCGTTCCGGAAGCGCCCGAGAACTGACTCCACCTCGCCTCGAATGGACGCGAGTTGCTGCTCGGAGTCGGCTTCGAAACGCAGAACCAGCACCGGCTGCGTATTCGAGGCACGGACGAGCGCCCAGCCCCCATCGAACTGGATGCGAGCTCCATCGATGTCGACCAGGTCGTGCGTGGGTCGATAGTGATCGACCATTTTGCGAACCAAGCCGAACTTGTGGGCGTCATCGCATTCGACACGAATCTCGGGGGTTGCGAAGGTCTTGGGGACGTCGCTGAGCATTTCATGCAGCGGGACATCGCTCTGCGACACGATCTCGAGAATTCGGAGCGTCGCGTAGATCGCGTCGTCGAAGCCGTAGTACCGATCGGCAAAGAAGATATGTCCGCTCATCTCGCCGGCGAGCAGCGCGTGCTCCTCTTTCATCTTGGCCTTGATTAGTGAGTGGCCCGTCTTCCAAAGGATGCCGCGTCCACCATGGGCTTCGATGTCGTCGTACATCGTTTGGGAGCACTTCACCTCACCGATGATCGTCGCTCCGGGGTGCTTCTCGAGCAGCGCGCGCGACAAGATGATCATGAGTTTGTCGCCCCAGATGACCTCTCCGCGAGCGTCGATCACCCCGACGCGATCCGCGTCACCATCGTATGCGAATCCGAGCTCGAGCCCATCTTCGAGGACGCGCGCCTGGAGCATCTCGAGGGTCTCGGGCTCCGTCGGATCTGCATGATGGACGGGGAAGGTTCCATCCATCTCGCAGAGCATCGCGACCGGGTTTAAGCCCAACGCCTTGAACGTTTCGAGAGCCAACGGCCCGCCGGCGCCGTTGCCGGCATCGACAGCGAAGCGAATGTCGCGCCGTCCCAACTGGATGTCAGCCGTGGTCTTGTTCACGTACGCCGGTGCGGGGTCGACTGTTTCGAGTGCTCCCCCGGAAGTGCGCTCGAAGCTCTCTGCCTCCATGATGGTTCGCAGCTCGATGATGTCATCACCGTAGAGCGAGTCCTTGCCCACCATCATCTTGAAGCCGTTTTCGTCGGGAGGGTTGTGGCTGCCGGTGATCTGAATCCCGCCGTCGAGGTCTAGGTGGTGTACGGCGAAGTACAGGAGCGGGGTTGGGCCGATTCCGACGTCCACCACGTTCAGCCCGGTCTCCAGCAGCCCTGCGCAGAGCGCGTCATAGAGGCGCGGGGAGCTCAGGCGGCAGTCGCGCCCGACCGCGACCCGGCGCAAGCCGCGCTGCGAATAGAACGTGCCGAGGCTCAATCCGAGCGCCCGCACGAAGCCATCGTCAAAGTCCCGTTCCGCGTGTCCGCGAATGTCGTACTGACGAAAAACGTGCGGGTTCACGGAATTACCTTCGAGGGTCGTCCCGCTCGCGCAGCGCCGCAACGATTTCCCGGACGTCCTGGGCGCGATCCTTTGGCACGACGAGTAGAGCGTCGCCCGTGTCCACGACGACCAAGTCGTCGACGCCGACCAAGGCCACGAGCTTCCCGGGCGGGGCCGTGACGTAATTGCTACTGGCGTCCACGGCGATGCCGTGTGTGGGCAATACATTGGCGTGGTCGTCCTGCGGCGCGAGCTCCCACGCCGAAGTCCAGCTCCCGAGGTCGGACCATTCGAACGAGCCAGGCACCACGCTGACGGAATTGACCTTTTCCATGATGCCATGGTCGATGCTGACCGCGGGAAGGTCAGCATACGTTTCTTTTACCAGGGCCGCTTCCCCGCCGGCCTTCTCGGCTTCGTCGTAGCGCTGAAGGGCCTGCCCCAGGCCGGGCAGGTGTTGGTTGATGGCTTCCAGGATTCGAGAGGCGAGAAAAAGGAACATCCCGCTGTTCCACAGGAAGTTGCCGTTGCTCACAAATTGCTCGGCGCGTTGGCGATTCGGTTTCTCGACGAAGCGACGGGCGCGGAAGACACCAGGGTCGAGCTCGGAGCCAACCTCGATGTACCCGTAGCCCGTTTCTGCGCGAGTAGGGCGAATCCCGATGGTGACGTAGTCGCCGTGGGTTGCCGCTTCGAGGCCGCGCTGTAGCGTATCGACATACGCTTCGGTGTCGCTGATGTAGTGGTCCGCAGGCAGTACGCACATGATCGCGTCTTCATCGAGCCGCCTGAGGTGCGTCGCCGCCCAGCCGATGCATGGCGCGGTGTTGCGTCCAACCGGCTCGGCGAGAATCTGATGCGGCTCGAGCTCAGGAAGCTCCTGTGCGACCTGTGCACGGATTTGCTCGGACGTCACGATGAGCGTGCGCTCGACGGGGAGCATGTCCCACACCCTCTCGGCCGTTGCGCGGAGCAGGGACCGCTCGTCGGGCCCGAGCGCCAGGAGCTGTTTGGGCCGCGTGCTGCGC
>QMMB01000411.1 GCA_003647035.1 Deltaproteobacteria bacterium
CGCTCAACGATCTCGCAGACCGACCTCCGAGAGCGCTCCAGCAAGGCGCGGTGCTAGACCTCGGCGGCAACCGTGTGCGCCATCTCGATACGCCGCACGTGCCCCACTGTTGGGAAGTCCGAGTGCTTTTCGAGGAAGTGACAGGCACCCTTCTTTGCGGGGACCTCTTCACGCAGTTAGGCAAGGGTCCGGCATTGACCTCGCACGCCATCATCGAGCCGGCGAAGGAAGCCGAAGCCGCCTTCAAAGCAACCTGTCTGACGCCGACTACCGGAGCCACGATCCGCTCCCTGGCGGACCTGCAACCCACGGTCTTGGGAGTGATGCACGGCTCCTCGTACAACGGGAACTGCGCCAGCGCTCTTCGCGACTTGGCCAGCGTGTACGACGAGATGCACGCTGCGGCGGAGTAAGAGCAAGGCGGCGGCGTTCTTCACCGCAAGTGGTGTTTGAGCTTCGCGCGCACCTCTTCGAGAGACTCGCCCGCTTGGCGGGAGTCAGCCGGTTGCGAGGTGGGGCAGGCGCTTTGGTAGCTTTGAGATTCGCTTCCATGCTTCGTAGATGTCGACTGCTTCCTGGGCGGAGAGCCAGAACCCAGGTGTTGTGCCGAGGGCGGCGCCAAGCTTGAGTGCCATCTCCGCGGTGACGGCACAGCGACCGTTGACGATGCGGTTGATGACCTTGATGTCGCAAGCAAGGTGGTCCGCCAGTGATTTCTGGGTGAGGCCCAATGGCTCGAGATACTCCTCGTGAAGGATCTCACCGGGTGTGGTGGGCTTGCGTTTGATCT
The DNA here is from genome assembly GCA_003647035.1 of Deltaproteobacteria bacterium. Classification (GTDB taxonomy): domain Bacteria; phylum Myxococcota_A; class Polyangia; order Polyangiales; family Houyiibacteriaceae; genus SG8-38. The sequence continues at coordinate 791 of QMMB01000411.1, forward strand.
TTCGTAGCACGTGACCGGCTTCCTTCAGTGGTAGTCGACGATGTCGACGTCGGCTGGACCCTTTGGCGTCCAGCGAAAGATGACCCGCCACTGGCTGTTGATGCGGATGGCGTAAAGCCCGCGGAGACGACCCCTGAGCGCCTTGAGGCGATTGCCAGGCGCATTGAGGTCCTGAAGCGAGCGTGCGTAGTGCAGCACGTCCAACTTTCGAATCGCGACTCTCTGGATGGAGCCCCATCCGACAGGCCTGGTAAGGATTTGTTCCACGAAGAACTCCTCGACTACGCGGCTCCCGAAGCTCTGAATAGCCACGCAGCCTATACCTGTCTAAGGTATACCGGTAATGGGTATAGGTCAAGTGGAGCAGAGAACGCCATGAACCAATGGGTTGCAACGCGTGTGCCATCAAACGCCGATGCGATTTCGATGGGTTGGGATGGCGCAACTGGCGGGCACTAGACCGCCCACCGGCGGCCGCCGTAGGCGGGCGATGGCGAGAGCGCGCGGTTCGTCCGGCGAGTTGCGATGGGAGTTGCGCGTTAGTGCGCGCCCGTGGCGCGCGCCGAAGGCGCGGGTTCGCTCTACGCCGGTATCAACTTTGGTGAGGCCGCGCGACCGGTGCTTTTTGCTGTGTTCTCGGGGCTACGCGGCGGTTGCGGGCTTGATTTGTTTGAGCTCGGCTTTGTGGAGGCGTTCGGCTTCCCAGAGATCGAGCTCGCGTTGGGCATTGAGCCAGAACTCGGGGCTGTTGCCGAAGAAGCGGGAGAGGCGGAGGGCCATGGCCGCGCTCAGGGCGCGCTTCTCGTTGAGGAGCTCGTTCACGGACTGGCGGGAGACCTTGATGGCTTCGGCGAGGTCGGCGACCGAGAGGTCGTAGTCGGGGAGGAAGTCCTCGCGGAGGAACTCTCCCGGGTGCGTCGGGCGGACGAGTCGTTTGTTGGGGTTCTTGAAGCTCATGGTTCTTTCGTACTCCAATCTCTTCATTGCCCGTCGGATGATTCCGGGCGGCAAACATCGGGACTTTCCCGCGACGAACAAGTCCCTCGAGTGCCTGTCAGCAAAGGACTTAATCATATTAGTAACGTGTAACGTGACACGTGTCAACCCGAAGGGTCTTGCTTGGGCGGCGCTCTGGCACGAGGACGTCATCGGCCGTCGCCGGGAGAAGTTGCGCATTTACCCGCGCCGAAGGCGCGCGTTCGGGTGGTGGCGTATCAAGTTTGGTGAGGCCGCGCGACCGGTTCTTTTTACCGTGTTTTTGGGGGTTCTGCCGGGTGTTATGCGGGAAGCGCTGCGCCCATTGCCCTACCCACTTGCCTGCGGTTCACGCCGAGGGCGAGGAGGGCGCGGATCAGGAGGTCGACCGAAACGGTTGGGTCGCCGGCTTCCATCTTCGCGACACGGGATTGGCTCGAGCTGATGAGGGCGGCGACTTCGGTTTGGGTGTAGCCGAGGGACTGCCTGCGCTTCTTGAGCAGCGTGGCCAGGGAGAGATGGAGCTCGATGTATTCGACATCTTCGTCCGTGAGGTTGACGAACTCTTTTGCAGAACCGAACTTCCAGCCTTTGGCTTCGAGGCGGCGACGTTTGGATTGTTTCATTGTGGGGCCTCCTTCGCATGCTCGTCGTACAGCCTGAGGCGGCCTGCAGCGCGAGCAATCGCGGCTTTGGGCGTTGCCTGCGATTTCTTCGCGAATGAATCGACGATGACGATTGCGTCGGGGTCAACTCGGTAGATGATGCGCCACGCCTTCGCAGCCGCACGGTCGTCGATGCGGAGCTCGTGACAGCGCGGACCGATACTGGGCATAGGTCTAGACCTGGGCATAGAAAGTGTTTCTCCCTTCTGCAGCCGCCCGAGCAGCCATCCTGCCTGCCGCCGGGCAAGTCGTGAGAACGGCGGACTTCGAACTTTGCCGCCAAGCCAAACGAGAGGCTTATCCGGCATTCTCGCCAAGTCTCAATATGTCAGAACTGATATATGTATGCAACCCCATTGTGCGACGGTGGCGCAACGACCGTGCCAGATGGGACGTGCGTGATCTCAACGGGTTGGAGCGGCGCAGTCGGCGGACGCTAGGCGCCCTGCCGGCGGCCGCCGGAGGCGGTCGGAGGCGAGAGCGTGTGGTGCATTACTATGGCGCGTGCGGTGGACCGTTGCTGTGAAGGAGTCGCCGAACCACTCATGGCGCCGTCGGTTGGCCCCTACCCCCGGTTCAAAAACTCCGCGATCAACCGCCCCACCCGCTCCGGCTCATCCTCCTGCAAAAAGTGCCCGCAGCCTGGAAGCGCGGTGAGCTCGGTGCCGGGGCGGTCGCGCTGGATGCGTTGCATGGTTTTGGCGATGTCGGGGAGGATGCGGTCGTTCTCGCCGTAGATGAGGCGGAGGGGGGCTTCGAGGGTGGGGAGCTTGCGGGCGATTTCGGGGAGGCCTTTGATGCTGAGGCCGGAGCCTGCCTTGATGAGGGCCTGGCGCGCGGCCGGGGGTGCGGAGCGCGAGCAGGAAGAGCTTCACGGCCCATGAGGTCTCTGGGTACACCAACGTGTTGAGCACGACGATGTTCTTCACGCGTTGGGGGTGGCGGACTGCCCAGAACATCCCGACGGGGCCGCCGAGGTCGTGGACGACGAGGTCGGTGTCGTGAATGTCGAGCGCGTCGAGGAAGTCTTCGAGGATGGTTTCGTAGAAGGTGAAGTTGTACTTGGCGTCGAGGGGTTTGTCGGAGAGGCCGTAGCCCGGGAGGTCGATGGCGAGGGCGCGGTGGGTTTTGGGGAACTCCGGCATGACGTTGCGGGAGGGGTGGCGGGGGGTTGGGCAGC
>QMMB01000412.1 GCA_003647035.1 Deltaproteobacteria bacterium
CCTGAACACGGAGGTCGTGGTGGACAATACCCCGTCGTTCCGCGGGATGGTCAAGAAGGTGCTGCAACTCGTCGAGGTTGAGGAAGTCAATGAGTGAGCAGAACAAAACGCCAATCCTCTCTCGGCTTCGCCCCGCAGAGGGTGCGGTACGCGGAAAGCGACGCAAAGGACGTGGCCCGGGTTCCGGCCTGGGCAAGACCGCTGGCCACGGCCAGAAGGGCCAAAAAGCTAGGCATCCCGGTAACTTCAGCAAGCTCGGCTTCGAAGGCGGGCAGATGCCTCTGTATCGGCGCGTCCCCAAGCGTGGCTTCGTCAACCCCTTCACCAAGAAGGTCGCGACAGTCAACGTGAAGGATTTGGTGCGCTTCGACGAGGGGGCCACGGTCGACGAGGCCGCTCTGCGAGAAGCTGGTCTCGTGAACCGTAAAGTGGACATCATTAAGGTTCTCGGCGATGGCGAGCTCGATAGAGCTCTCACCGTCAAGGTCCACGCTGCTAGCGCGACCGCCACCCAGAAGATCGAAAAGGCGGGCGGCACCGTCGAGCTAGTCGTCACGGTAGCCTCTTAACTGAAAGCCTGTAGCAACCCATGAGCACCGTCGCGAACATCTTTCGAATTCCCGAGCTCCGCCGCCGCATTCTCTTCACGCTGGGAATGTTGGCTGTCTACCGGATCGGGATCTTCGTCACGACCCCCGGTGTCGACCGAGCGGCCATGCGCAAGTATGTGGCCGGGCAGTCGGGCGGCTTCTTGAGCATGTTCAACCTGTTCTCGGGCGGTGCGCTCGAGCAGGCGTCGATTTTCGCCCTCAACATCATGCCCTACGTTTCGGCGAGCATCATCTTGTCGCTGATGACCGTCGTAGTTCCCTCGCTCATGGAGCTTCGCAAGGAAGGCGAGGCGGGCCAACGAAAGATCAATCAGTACACCCGCTACGGCACTGTTGGGCTCAGTATTTTCCAAAGCATGGGGCTTGCGATGCTCTGGGAGGGCTGGAACGAGAGCTCGACGGCGGGTGACATCGTTGCCGAGCCAGGCTGGAGCTTCCGTTTGATGACGGTGCTCGCGCTCACGACAGGCACCTCGTTCCTGATGTGGCTCGGCGAGCAGATTACCGAGCGCGGCCTCGGAAACGGCATTTCACTCATCATTTTCGCGGGTATCGTGTCCAATCTTCCGGACGCTCTCTTCATGACGTTCGAGCAATTCAAGCTCGGGGAGCTACTCCCCATCGACATGATGCTGTTGATTGTCATCGCCCTCGGGACGACGGGCTTCATCGTGTTCTTCGAACGCGCCCAGAGGCGGCTTCCGATCACTTATGCCAAACGGATGATCGGGCGAAAGATGTATGGCGGGCAGCAGTCTCACTTGCCGCTTCGCGTGAACATGGCTGGCGTCATTCCGCCGATCTTCACCTCGTCGCTGCTGATGTTCCCCATGACTCTGGCGGCGACCAACATTCCGTACATCTCCGCCGCGATGCAGTGGATCAGCAACAACCTGGTTCCAGGCGGCTGGGTGTACATCGTCGTCTTTGCGACCATGACGATCTTCTTCTGTTTCTTCTACACCGCGATCACATTCCAGCCGGTCGATGTGGCAGAGAACCTCAAGAAGCAAAGTGCCTTCATTCCGGGTGTGCGGCCCGGTAAGGCCACCGCCGAGTACATCGATGCGGTTCTGACGCGCATCACCGTGGGCGGTGCCCTCTACGTTGCCGCCGTTGTCACGCTTCCGACCCTGCTTCAGGCGCGCTGGAACGTGCCTTTCTATCTCGGCGGTACGTCGTTGATGATCGTCGTGGGTGTGGCCCTCGACTTCGCACAGCAGGTCGAGAGCCATCTCATCACTCGTCATTACGAAGGCCTCACCGGGAGCAAGGGCTCCCGAATCCGAGCGAGGAACGCGTAGTGGACCTGCTTCTCTTCGGACCGCCCGGCGCTGGCAAGGGCACGCAAGCCAAGTTCCTCGTCGACCTGTTGGGCATTCCCCAGATCTCGACCGGCGACATGATGCGTGCTGAGCGGAAGTCGGGGTCGGAGCTGGGCAAGCAATTCGACGAGTACATGTCCGCTGGAAAATTGGTGCCTGACAGCCTCGTCCTGGACCTGATGCTGAAGCGTCTGACGCAGGACGATGCGAAAAGCGGCGCGATCTTCGATGGTTACCCCAGGACGGTGGCGCAAGCCGAGTCGTTGGATGCCCTCCTCGAGAAGCTCGACCGGCGTATCGATCGGGTGGTTTCGCTCGATCTTCCGTTGGACGTCATCGTCGAGCGCGTCACGGGTCGAAGAGTCTGTTTGGACTGTGGACAGACCTACCACGTCCGCTATAGTCCGCCGCCCCAAAACGGAGAGTGTACCTCGTGTCGGGGGACCCAGATAGTGCAGCGATCGGACGACACAGAAGAGGTCGTTCGGAAGCGCTACGAAGAATACAAAGCTAAAACCGAGCCGGTGCTCGCCCACTACGAAACAAAAGGCGTAGTGCAGCGTGTGGAAGGTGTCGGTTCGTTGGAAGAAATCACGGAACGGATCAAGGAAGCGATTGGGGTCGAATAACGAGCGGGATGACTGAAGCCAAAACCACCCGAGGCACCATTGAATCGGTGCTACCGCGGGCGCTTTACCGAGTGAGGCTTGACGACGGCGAGAAGATCACCGCGTCGGTTTCAGCAAAGGCCAGACAGGTCACGGTGAAGCTCCTACCAGGCGACGGTGTGATGGTTCAGATATCCCCTTACGACCCGACGAGAGGACGAATCGAGGAGAAGCTGACATGAAGGTCCGACCAAGCGTCAGAAAAATTTGTGAGAAGTGCAAGATCGTGCGCCGCAAGGGTGTCGTGCGAGTCTTGTGTGACAACCCCCGTCACAAGCAACGGCAAGGATAATAGCGAATGGCACGTATCGCAGGCGTCGACCTTCCAGGTCGGAAACACACGGTGATTGCGCTGCAATACATCTATGGAATCGGTCCGCATCACGCGAAGCACATTTGCGAGTCTGCGGGTATTGCGCAGGGCAAGCGTGCTGAGGATCTCGACGAGACAGACGTCAAGAGAATCCGCGAATGCATCGACCAAAACTTCAAGGTCGAAGGCGACCTTCGACGTGAGGTCAACATGCACATCAAGCGACTGATGGACCTCGGTTGCTATCGCGGCCTCCGTCATCGGCGCGGTCTGCCTGTTCGAGGCCAGCGAACCCACACCAACGCGCGCACCCGTAAGGGACCAAAGCGCGGGCCAATGAGCAGGAAGCGCTAAGATCATGGCGAAGGCGAAAGCAAAGTCCACCAAGGGCAAGAAGCGTAAGCAGAAGAGGGTCGTGACGAGCGGGATCGCTCACATTCAGTCGACTTTCAACAACACGATCGTGACCATCACCGATTTGGGTGGTGACGTAGTGTCCTGGTCGACGGCCGGTACGCGTGGCTTCAAGGGCTCGCGTAAGAGCACGCCGTTTGCGGCGCAGCTCGCCGCCGAAGACGCCGCGCGCAAGGCGCAGGACGCTGGTATGAAAACTATCGCTATTTTCGTGAAGGGTCCCTGCGCTGGCCGCGAGTCGGCACTACGAGCATTTCAAAATGTCG
>QMMB01000413.1 GCA_003647035.1 Deltaproteobacteria bacterium
CGCATCGAATGATCTGCTTCGCAAGGGAGATTGGATCGAGATGCCCGACTACAACGCCGACGGCGACGTGACCCAGATAGGGCTAACCACCATCAAGGTGCAGAACTGGGACAAGACGATCACATCCTGGCGGTGATCCCGGAGTTTGACCTACGGGTGTATCAACATCCCAGCGGGAAGGACGTCCAGGAAGTTGCTTCCGTCGGACAGGGGCTCGGTGCCGTCCTCCAGAATCGAGGGGGTTAGGCCCGCGTCAGCGTGGATAGCGCTGTGGTTTCGTGAAATGACGCCCGCTGTCGGCCACCCATGAGACCGCCACACCCATGGTGCCAAGGTCGCGAAATCACGGAGCCCCGAGTCGGCATGGCATTCGCTTCCATCGATCGGCAGGATCTTTGGCAGCACCGTGGGTGGTTGCGCCCTGCCGGCTTGATGCTGCGGCCAAAGTGGGGTCCAATGCGCCAACATGTGGATTCGTTCCGTTTGGTTTGCGTTCTGCGTAGCCCTCGTGGCTACCCCGGCATACGCACAGGACCCTCCTCCGATTCACATCGAGGGCTCCGCCCCGGAGGGGCCGGACAACTTCTTCTTTCTGGAGTTCGAGGTGCCAGAGGGCATCGTCGAGATCGAGGTTCGGCACACGAATCTTACCCCGGGGAACAATCTGGATTGGGGTCTCGACGATCCCAACGGATTTCGAGGGTGGGGTGGCGGCAAAGGGCAACCTGGCCTCGTAGGCCTGGAGGCGGCATTGCCGAGCTACATTCCTGGTCCGATTCCCGCCGGGACCTGGGAGGTCGTCGTAGGCAAAGCGCGAATCGTCAACACTCCCGCCGAGTACGCGGTCGACATCTTTCTTCGAACCGAGCCTACGTTGGAGCCGCAACCGCGCTCCCCCTATGAGGACCCGGGTGTCCTCGACACGGAAGCCCGTTGGTATGCGGGTGACTTCCACGTACACACTCACGAGAGTGATACCTGGCCGACGATTCGTGAGACGCTCGAGTTCGCGGAGTCCGTCGGGCTCGATTTCGTCATGTTGTCCGAGCACAACACCAATAGCGGCCTGACGCTCTACGGGAGCCTGCAACCCGATTTTCCCGAGCTTCTCATAGTGCCAGGCGTCGAGTGGACGACCTATGCGGGCCACGCCAATGCGATCGGGGCGATCGAGTGGGTCGATTTCAAAGTTGGCGTACGTGGCGTCACCGTCGAAGGCGCCGTTGAGGCCTACCAAGATCAGGGCGCGCTCTTCTCCATCGACCATCCTGCCGTTCCGGGCGACAACTTCTGCATCGGCTGTCCGTGGGAGTACGAGGTCGACCCCACGACGATCGACGGGCTGGAGGTGCAGGGCGGCATCTGGGATGCGATCAGCTATTGGGAAGAGATGTGCGCCGCTGGGTCACACGCTACGGCGCTCGGAGGCAGTGACGACCACGCGGCCGGGCAGGGGAGCGGCGTGCTCTACAGCCCAATAGGGATGCCCACGACGATGGTCTTTGCGGACGAGCTCAGCGTCGAGGCGATCATGGAAGGGGTTCGCAGTGGGCGGGTAGTCGTCAAGGTCGACAGCCCCGACGCTCCGATGCTCGAGACAGCCCTATCGGGAGAGCGCATGGGGCACACCGTGTTCGCGGACACGGCGATCCTATCGGTCGTCGTCACCGATGGCGCGGGCACCACACTGCGGGTCATCAAGAACGGCGCCGTGCTTGAAAGGGTCTCGGTCGATAGTGATCCATTCACCCACGAGACGAACGTGCAGGCGCCGGCGGAGGGCGAAGATCGCTACCGTCATCAGCTCATGCGTGGCATCGATCCGCAAACCATCGGTAGTTACGTATGGCTGCGGGCAGAGGGTGAGGCGCCGGACGCGGGGGTTCCCGATGCCGGCAGTCCAGACGGCGGGACCGACCCGGGCGAAAACTCGAGCGGCTGCAGCTGTCGGATCGCAAGCGCGTCCGACTACGACACGGGGCTCCTTCTCATGGTGCTCGCTGTCGGTGTCTGGTACCGGCGCATCAGGCGAAGCTAGGGGCGGACCACGAGCTCAGCGACGGCGTCCTCGCTTTGCGCCCACCCGTAGCGCACAGCGCGGGCACGCAACGTCCCACTCTCCGATATCGTGATCGGATCGGCGTATAGCTTCCACCGAGCGTTAGAGAACCGTCGCCTGGACCGCGCTAGTCGGGCTTTTCGTAGATCATCACTCCGCCGACGAGCGTTCGTTCGATTTCGATACTGCGCAGATCGCCGTCGTGCTCGAGGGGGTTGGCGGACAGGATCACGAGGTCTGCCTGCTTGCCCGGCTCTATCGACCCGATCCGGTCTTCGAGGCCGAGCTGCCAGGCCGCGTCGGATGTCATTGCGCGCAGAGCCCTTTCCACCGAGATGCGCTCCTCGGGGCCGAGGGATTTCCCGCTTGATGTCTCCCGGGCGACCGGTGTCCAGAGTTGCAACATCGAGTCGATCGGGACAATCGGCGTGTCGAGATGAGTCGTGAACCGAATCCCTAGGGCGACTGCGCTCGCCGCCGGGTTCATTGCCGCTGCGCGTTCGGGACCGAGGAACAGATCGCGGTGTCGGTCGCCCCAGTAGTAGACGTGGGCGCTAAAGAAGCTTGGAGTCACGCCAAGTTTTTTCATGCGTTCCAGCTGGTCGGGGCGCGACATCTGTGCGTGAATGAGAATCGGGCGCGCGTCGTGTGCGGGGCAGGCCTCGAGCGCAGCCTCCCACGCGTCGAGAAACAGGTCGATCCCGGCGTCGCCGTTCTCGTGCACCGCGACCTGCTGGCCGGCGCAGTGAATCGCCTTCACTTGGGCCTTCAACGTGTCGGCATCGATGTTCGGGTATCCGCGGTAGTCAGCCGGATGTTCGCCGGGCTTGTAGTACGGCTTACTGAGGAAGCCGGTGTACCCCTGGATCGATCCGTCCCCCACTAGTTTCGTGGCGCCGATGTAGACACGGTCGCTCCCGTACTGCTGCAGATCGATCGTCCCCTCGGCCGCTTCGAGACCTAGCTCGTCCTTGGGCCACAGCACCAATCGCTGGGGGATTAGTCCAAGCTTCGAGGCGCCGCTCATTCCTTTGATTTGCTCGAGCGTCGCAAGTCCGTTCTCCACGGTCGTGAACCCTTGCGCGGCGTAGATCTCCGCGGCGGACCGAACGACCGCGATCTGTTGCAGCGGTGGCATGTGGAGCGCCGCGAGCTGGACGGGCCTCGATGCCGTCTCGAGTAGCAAGCCGGTGGGCTTCCCCGTCTCCGGGTCCTTGCGGATCTCGCCCCCAGGGGGGGCGGGCGTCTCGGCCGTGATGTTGAAGCGCTCTAGAGCCAGCGAATTCACGACCGCCATGTGCGCCGAGATGTGCATGGCCAGGATGGGGCGAGTCGTGGACACACTGTCGAGCTCCGCGCTCGTGAAATGTCGCATCTCCTTCAGCATCGTGTCGTCGTACCCAAAGCCGATGAGCCAGCCGTCTCCCGGTTGCTCCGCATCCACCTCTTTGAGGACCTCCAGCGCCTCAGCAATCGTCTGGACGGTGCCGATTGGTGGGCTGTTCAGGTCGGCTGCGATCGCGA
>QMMB01000414.1 GCA_003647035.1 Deltaproteobacteria bacterium
CGAAAGGAGGTAGTCCTCGATCACCGTCGCCCACGGTACACCCAATGCGGACAACACCATCGCCGCGCCGCACCCCGCGCGGTCTTTGCCCTGCGTGCAGTGGAACACGAGCGGACGATTCGCCGGGTCGCTCAATGCGCGGAGCAAACCCGCGTACTGCTCCGTGAACTTGCGTACCAAGATGCGGTTGATCTGGTCGAGGAGGTCCGGCGGCACCTTCGAGAAATCTCCCTTCAGGAACATGGGGATGAGCTTCGCAAACATGTCGCTCGACGCGATCGGCATCGGAAAGACTCGTGCACCCGTGGGCAAGCGCCCCGCCCCACGCGCCGACACCTCCTCCGGTGAACGCAAATCTACGACCGTCCGGATTCCGAGATCGCCGAGCTTTCCCACGTCATCATCGCTGAGCTGACTGAGCTCGCCGGAACGGTACACGACGCCCCACTTGATGCGTCGCCCATCGCTCGCCGCATAGCCCCCGAGATCGCGAAAGTTGGGCTGTCCCGTGAGTGGAATATGCCGGTCCATAACCCCCTCTATGGCCTCCGCACGGGCGAGGCGCCATCTCTACGCGCCATCACGCCAGGGCCTCGAGCGTTTCGAGATCTTGAACCGCCGCCACGAGCCGCGAAATGTTCGCCGCGGTTATCGCTTCCCCGTAGTTCTCGGTCGGCGTGATGAGCCAACCGATCACCAAGCCCCAAATCGCAGCCTGCCGATAGCGTAGCCATGCCTCGTTCTGCTCCGGCGGGTTCTCGACGCCGTGCCGCCGAAGCTCATCGAGGTAAAAGCACAACAAGTCGCGCTCGTGCTCCCGACGGTCGCCCGAAGCAAGTCCCGTGATCAAGAGATATGTGAAGTCGTGCGCCCAGCGACCTCTCACCATGAGCTGCCAATCGAGGAAGCCGCCCCGATTACCGGACAACAGATACGTGTTGGCGATATGCGGGTCGCCGTGAAGCAACGTCTGCGGGCCGGCGGCCAACATGTCCTGTGCCTTCCACAGCGCGTCCCAAAGCTCATCGACCGTCTTGCCAAGCGGCGCGATCGCCTCCGCCTTGTATGCATTGGTCTCGATTTGGTTCCGAATCAGGTCGAGCCCGAGCGCTCGGAACACCGGATACATCCCCCCCGCGATCGGCGTCGCCAGCCATTGAAGCTCCGACGCAAACGCAGGACTCTGCCAGTACCGGGCGTGGAGCACGGCCAGCGTCGCCACCAGTCCCCGAATCTCATCGACGCTCACGCTCGTCAGTGCATTGGGAAATCGTGCCCCGCGAAGGGTCAAGTCTTCCATCAGCACACCAAAGTTCCGATGCGTTTCATCGAAGACGCTCCCAAAACACGCCGGCGCTTCGATCGCAAGACTGCCACGGATGGTCCGGTAGAATCGAACCTCGTTGATGTACATCGCATCGGGCGCATGTGGGTACCGCCGCTGATAGGAACCGATGGCCGAGAACACCCACGGACGAAGGCGCGAACCGAACGGAAGCGCGCCGAGGACGTCGAAGACTTTGCCCGTCATCTGAATCGCCGAGGGCCCGAAGCGCAGACCGCGGTGCAGCAGCACCGTCTTGAGCAACATGCGGGAGGGAAGCCCGACGTCCCCTTCGTACGCGAGCTCGAGCGTCACGCGGTCGGCCGTCGAAGCGACCCCGTCGCCTCGGTTCGCGCTCTGAATGACGTCCACGCTCGTGACGCGCACCTCCGGACGCTGCTCCGCGAGCAGCGCCGTCATGATCTCAGGCGTGAGCCCATCGAGACTGGATGGAAAGCGAAGCGAGGTCATCGTCTTCAGGTCACGCGGCTTCGACACGCCGCTTGAGGTCCCCGTTAAACCCCGAGTACGACGGACCGAGCTGTGCCTTGAGCAGCGCCCAAACCAGTGGCGCAAGGATGCCGGAGAAGTTCTCCCCGTGCCGAAAGTGAGTGCGCGCCCCACCGTCACGCGCCTCCAAGATGAAGTAGTGGCTTCCGGTGATCAGCCCGCTCGGCCCTCCACGCCAGCGAAGCTCGCGCACCTCGTCGGCCTTCTCGATGACCACCGGAGAGCCGGCGTCCCGCCCAAACAAGGTGAATTCGACGCGGCCGCGCTCGCCTACGACAGGCCGCCCACGCAGCTTGAAGTGATTGCTCCACTCCCCGTGCCGATCGAAGTCCGCCAGGTGCTTCCACACCTCGGCGGGTGGAGCGTCGATCGTCGTTTCGGTCTCGTACGTGATCATCGGCGACGACCTGTCACGATCGCGAACCTGGGGCTAGTGCCTGCTACGCAACTTGATCCGCCGGCGGAGGAGCGGAGGTCCTGTCCCAAAGCTGCCGGGCGCCGGACTCCTCGGTGACGAACGAGTCCCAAAGATGCATGGCGGCGTAGGCGCGCCAGGGCCGCCAGCTGTCGGCGCGACTCTCGAGCTCTGGAACGGAAACCGGGGCGCCGTTCTTGGATATCGCTTTGCGCAGCCAGTGGCTGTTGGACGGGAACGCATCGGGCTCACGATAGACGCGCATTGCAATGTACTGCGCCGTCGTGGCGTTGATATCAGCGATGGAACGCAACCCTTCGATCGCCGAAGTGAGTGAAGCCGAACCGTCCAACCGCAACGCACCTTCGTGGACCGCCTTAGCAAGTGCCTGAATCGAACGGCTCCGACGCTTCGGCACCCCGGCCGCTTCCAGCCTCGCCGTGCTCAGAGCGTACGGCGTCGGGAACATGTGAGTCAGAGATGCTTGCGACGTTTCGATTGGCTTACCATGCCTTTTGACGATGCGATCCATGAGCTGCGACGCCTCCTCGGGCGAGATGTACTGATTGAGGAGCATCATGACCGCCGTCTCGAAGTGATCGAACGCGCCCGGCACGCGCAGCCCCGGGTTCGCTTGGATGGTCCGCGCGAGCACCGGATCGGTGCCGAGATGTTCGTGGATGAGATTCGTCGGCGCATCGACGTCGAACAACCGCCGCACACCGGACACTACATCGAGGAGATGCGCGCCGAGCGAGCTGCTCACTCGGACGTGAAGCTCGCCCCTGTCGGGCTCGTAGGCCACGCAGAGCTCGCCGGACGCCTTTCCAAACGACGCGGTCCTGTAGTAGCGATTGCCAACGACCTGCTCCACACCTGGCACGGCCCACGGCTCGCAAAACTGGAGTATGCGGGCCCAGTGAAATGGGCCCTCGACGGGGATCTGAAGCTCGAGCCTGCCGGCGACCCTGTTCGGAGCCCTGCGGAGCGCCGTCGGGGGGCGCCCGTAGACCTCGTTGATCACAGCATTGAACCGGCGGACGCTCCCAAAGCCCGCCGCCTGCGCAATGTGCGCCATCGAAAGGCTCGTGGTTTCGATCAGCCGCCGCGCGAACTGGGCGCGTCGAACGCGCACCACTTGAACCGGAGACGTTCCGAGGTGCTTGTTGAAGAGCCGCCGAAGCTGACGCGCCCCAATGCCGAGGCGCTCGCACAAGGCGTCGATGTTTGCATGGTCGAGCACGCCATCCTCGATCAGGCGAAGCGCGCGGGACACGGTGGTCGACGTGCCGTCCGACGCAGGCGTACCAGGCCCGGCCTGAGGCGGAATC
>QMMB01000415.1 GCA_003647035.1 Deltaproteobacteria bacterium
CGCAGTAGATCTGCATCGTGAAGCCGTAGAGGGCGATCACGACTTCGGCTGCGCTGTAGAGCTCTGGCTGATCGAATACGCGGTCGACTAGGTTGACCGAAAGGTAGTCGGCGATGACGACCTTCTTCACCATGCCGGTCGCGATCAGGAACAGGCCCCGGGTGACTTGCTCGTCGCGAAGGGTGATCTTGCGCTGGAGCTGCGGAAGCAGTTGAGACGCGCGGACGATGGGGCCGGCGACCAATTGAGGGAAGTACGTGACAAAGAATGCGAACTGGAAAAAATTGCGGGTCGGCTCCAGCTTTCGACGGTAGATGTCGATGGTGTAGCTGAGGGTCTGGAAGGTATAGAAGGAGATGCCGACCGGCAGGAGCACGTCGAGGAAGGGCGGGTTCGGGATCTCGATGCCGAAGAAGAGCCCAAGGACGTCGGCGGTCGCTTGCGAGGCGAAGTTGAAGTACTTGAACAGACCAAGCAGCCCCACGTTCGCGACGAGGCTGACAACTAGCCAGCGTTTACGCGCTTTTGCGTCGTTCGTGGCGTGGATTCGAAGTCCGACTGCGTAGTCGAGGACGGTCGACCCTAGGATGAGGACGATGTAGGCCGGATGCCACGCCATGTAGAACAGACACGACGCCACGAACACGAAGATGATCCGCAGCTGGGCATGGCGTGCCAACAGCCAGAATCCCGCGACGGCGATGCCCAGGAACAGGATGTAGTCGAGACTGTTGAAGAGCACTGGTCCCCTTGCCCAGCGTGGACGCGCCCGGTTTTAGCTGCAGGGGGCCCTGCACGCTAGTTGCTTGACGGGGGGCCCCCTTAGACCAAGCATCTGCGGCCGGAGGTCACGATGAAGATAGCGGGTTCTGTAGCGCTGGTGACGGGTGGAGCTTCTGGCTTGGGTGAGGCGACGGTGCGTCAGCTCGTGAGTCAGGAGGCCCAGGTGGTCATCGTCGACCTCAACGAGGACCGCGGGCAGGCGCTCGCCGCCGAGTTGGGGGGTGTGGCCACGTTCGTCCGAGCTGACGTGAGCAATGCCGAAGACGTCGAGGCTGCGGTCGCTCGAGCCACGTCCATCGGGACCCTTCGGGCTTCGATCAACTGCGCGGGCATCGGCATCGCCAAGCGAACCATCGGCAAGGACGGCACACCGCACAATCTGGGAGCCTTCCAGAAGGTCATCTCGGTCAATCTCTTTGGGACATTCAATCTGCTTCGCCTCGCCGCGTCGGCCATGGTCGGGAACGAGCCGGAGGATGGCGAGCGAGGGGTGATCATCAACACCGCCTCGGTGGCCGCTTTCGACGGGCAGATCGGCCAGGTCGCGTACTCGGCCTCGAAGGGCGGCATCGTAGGCCTGACCCTCCCAGCAGCGCGCGACCTCGCGACAGCTCAGATTCGCGTCGTGACGATTGCGCCGGGCACTTTCGACACGCCGTTGCTTGCCTCGCTCGGCGAGGATATCCGAGCCGCACTGGCCGCCACCATCCCACACCCGAGCCGACTCGGACGTCCAGGAGAGTTCGGCGCGCTGGCCTGTCATATCGTCGAGAACAGTTACATCAACGGCGAGGTCATCCGGCTCGACGGTGCCATTCGCATGGCACCACGTTAGCTTGTCGCAGATCGCGACATGGTCCGTGCCTGCCGCCCGCCGGCGTCGAATCTTCGGACTCGCGCTTCCCATCATCGGCGGCATGCTGTCGCAGAACGTGCTGAACCTCGTCGACACCGGGATGGTTGGCACGTTGGGAGACGCGGCGCTTGCGGGTGTCGGCCTGGGCGGCTTTGCGAACTTCTTGTTTTCCGCGCTCATCTTGGGCCTTTCGGCGGGCGTCCAAGCGATGGCAGCGCGTCGCGTCGGAGAAGGGCGTCTCTCCGAGACAGCCATTCCCCTCAATGGGGGTTTGCTGGTCGCGCTGGTCATCGCCGTTCCTTTGTCGGCTCTGCTGATCACGTTCGCCCCCGAGTACTTCCCGATCCTGACCAGCGATGCCGCCGTCGTCGAGCAAGGCGTGCCGTATCTTCGAGCGCGTTTGTTCGCAATGTTCGGGATGGGGATGAATTTCGCTTTCCGGGGGTACTGGAACGCGGTCGACAAGTCCATGCTCTACATGCGCACGTTGATCTCGATGCACGTGCTCAACATCTTCCTCAACTGGGTGTTGATCTTCGGCAACCTCGGCGCTCCCGAGCTCGGCGCGGCCGGCGCCGGTGTGGCTTCAGCCATAGCCACCGTCTTCGGGACAGCCTCCTATTTCATACTTGGCCGTAGCTACGCCCGCGACGCAGGATTCCTTCACGGACTCCCCGACCGCCCGACCATGGCCACCATCCTCAGACTGGCCGCCCCTGCGGGGCTTCAGCAGTTTTTCTTCGCGGCCGGGATGACGGTCTTCCTCATGTTCGTGGCTCGCATGGGCACACCCGAGCTTGCGGCGACCAAGGTGATCATCGACTTGATGCTCGTCGCTATCCTGCCGGGCATCGGATTCGGGCTCGCCGCCGCCTCGCTTGCGGGCCAGGCGTTGGGTCGGGGCGATCCATCAGACGCCCAACAATGGGGTTGGGACGTCACGAGGATGGCGGTCTTGGTCGTCGCTGCACTCAGTCTTCCCGCGGTGCTGGTTCCTGAAGCGATCCTAGGCGTCTTCATCCACGAGCCTGCGACGCTGGCCCTCGCCAAGGGCCCGCTCCGCATGGTCGCTGCCTTTCTGTTCCTCGACGCCGTCGGCATGGTGTTGATGAACGCGCTTCTCGGAGTGGGGGACGCCAAGCGAGTGATGTTCATCGGCACCGGCTTCCAGTGGTTGATCTTCCTACCCGCCGTGTACGTAATCGGCCCCGTGATGGGCCTCGGCCTCCTCGCCGTGTTCGCAGCCCAGGTGCTCTACCGAGGCCTGCAGTCGATAACATTCGCCCTGATGTGGAACCGCGGAACCTGGCACTCCATCACCCTCCAATGACCAACCCCACCGACGTTGACCTGAACCAGCCCCACCCACCGACGTTGAGTTTTGGCAATGTCGGTGGGGCGGCTCGCGAACGACGCGCATGTCTTGTCGGGGGCTCGGGCACGGGGGCTCTGGCGCGTCCGCTGCTCCTCGAAACAGGTGCAGCCCGGTCGCAGGAGCGCCCGGGCGGTCCGAAGTTGGATCGTTGGACGAAGCTGCGCACCGACCGACCTCCGGGGCGGTCCACCAGTTCCGACCTCAAGGGTGCGCGCTAGCTCCGAACGACCACGCCGTGCACCCTGCACATGCACCAGGTACCCGCAGGGAATACCGCTTCACGAAGCCCCGCGCGCCACTCGTCGAACGCCTGCCGGTAAGCCCGTCGAAACGCTCGGAGCGCTGCCACGGCTGCAAAGAACTGCTTCCTCTGTCCCCGCCCGCCCGCGAAGGTGGGGCTTCGGCGCCGAAGAAGCTCGAAGCTCGTCGCCCGTCGGTACGGAGAGAGACGCCGCACGCGGTCGGCGCCCAGGACGCGCCCCCCGCGCCGTTTGCCCTCTTGGTGGGCAAGCCGCTCCTGGCGCTCGAGCTCGATTCGGACTGCGTCCCGGAGCGCTTCGGGA
>QMMB01000416.1 GCA_003647035.1 Deltaproteobacteria bacterium
CCACAATGCAGGCAGGCGGCGCCAACTCAACATGAAGCTCCCGAGGAGCACCAGGGCGGACACCACCACGTTGGCGGCCGCGAGTGGTCGCCGATAGGGATTGGTGACCTGTGCCTCGAGGAGCTGGACCTCGGCGTCGGAGACTTCCGCGTCCGGCTCGTACAATTCACGAATGTCTTCCGGGAGCGGAGCGAGTGATAGGTCGTACGCGCCTCGCAGAACACCGGCGATGCCGAGCATCGTCAGCAGCGTCGACGTCAGAAGGATGGCAATGATCACCTTTCTGTCGTTTGATTCGGTTGCCATCGGTGGGTCGGCTCGTTGTACCCTGGCGGGCGGGTGCGATCGACCCCAAAACTCAGGAAATCATGACGATCCTTTTCAGCTACGCCTTCCGCCCCCTGTTCCTAGTGGCAACGCTCTACGCGCTCGCCGTCGTCCCCCTCTGGGCTGCCGCCTGGCTCGGCTACTTGCCGATGCCCACTTCGCTCGGAACGCCCAGTTGGTGGCACGCACACGAAATGATCCATGGGTTTGCGGGGGCTGCCATTGGCGGCTTCGCACTAACCGCCGTTGCGGCCTGGACCAAGCGTCCCCCGGTCGCCGGCACTCTTTTGATGATGCTCAGCGCTCTGTGGGTGATGGCGCGCGTCCTGTTCGCGTTACCATTTCCCGTATTGCTGGCGCCCGCGATCGCTGCAGACCTTGGATACGGCGCGCTCCTCTTCGTGCTCATGAGTCGTGAGGTGATCAGTGTGCGTAGCCAACGCAACTACAAGGTGCTGCTGATTCTAGGGCTGCTGCCGTTGAGCAACGCGTTTTTCTTCTTGGGGATGACGCGCAACGCGCCCTGGACGACGACCGCCCTCTACGCTGGCTTTTGGCTGCTGGTCATGCTCATCAATTTGATCGGCGGCCGGCTCATTCCGGGCTTCACTCGCAACTGGTTGAAGCGACAGCTTGCCGAGCAGAAGCGCGAGCCGGCGACGCTGCCCCCTGTCTTCGATCGCTTCGATCTCCTCACGACCTGCCTCATGGTCGCGTTCGCGATCCTCCATCTGCTCGGAGCCCCGTCGCGATGGCTTGCTGTCATCGGATTGATCACCAGCGTGCTGCTGTTCATCCGACTCACTCGCTGGCAGGGAATGCACACCGGCAGCGAGCCTCTCGTCTGGGTGCTGCACGTGGCTTTTTCGTGGCTGCCACTGGGGTTCCTGCTTCTCGCCTCCGCAGCGGCCGGCCTGCTCCCCCAAACCGCGGGCATCCATGCACTCACCAGCGGCGCCATCACCACGATGATCATCGCTATCGCTGGCCGCGCAGCACTGGGCCACACAGGTCGGGCGCTAGAGAGTCATCCTGTGCTGACCGCCGCGTACGTATTGATTACGGTTGCGGCGATCTGCCGTGTGGCAGCGACGATCGGACCGGGGGGTCGTCCATTGCTGGCGGCGTCGGCGATGGCGTGGTTCCTGGGGTTCGTCTGCTTCGCTTGGCGGTACATCCCGATTCTGACCCAGGCGAAGGCGGAAAGGCCCGGGTCGCTGCCGACGGTGTAGGGGGGCAGTGCCAGCAACTGGGTTGTGCGGCCGAGTCACCGGAGGACGGCTCGGGACGGGCGTGCTCGCGATCGGGGGCCCCGTCGCCTGGCATCTCAAGTCGACATACGACTAGGCGCCGACCCAATCGCTGTGCTGCCCATCCCGAGCCGTCCTCCTGCGTAGAAGTCGACGCACGTCGGTGACCGTGCCAGTGCCAGTGTCAGTGACCGTGCCAGTGACGGCGTCAGCGCTGCACTATTCAGAGGTCTTTCTTGATCTCCTCATATTCCTCCTTGGTGATTTCGCCCTTCGCATACCGCTTCTTCACGATATCTAGGGCTGATTCCGATTCCTGTCTTTCGCCTCGGCCATGACCGCGGCGATCCATCCAGGGCGGCCGGACTCCCCGGCGGCCAAACATCAGGAACATGCACACCAGCATTATGGTGAGCATGATCAGAGGGAAGATCCATATGCCGCCCCCCCAGAAAAATTCCTGTCCCATTACTCCTCCTTTTTTTGAGAAAGAGGGTGCGTCCCGAACGTGTCAGCGTCGGGAAGCCCTCGCATCTTCTCGACGAGCTGCGCTTGGGTCTTGACGGCAAGCTTATGCATCGCCGAATCGAGCGCCCTCGATATGGTCGCATTTGACAACCCCAACCGGTAACCGATGAGCTTCCCGCTTTCCCCTTGAGCCGCATACGTGGCGACCTGAGCCTCGCGTTCCGTGAGGCCGCGCGGGTCACCGATGTTGGGAACGTTGGGCTTCGCGAGCACGAATCGGCGGCCGTCCGTGTCGAACCAGTCGACCAAGGACCATCTCCCTCGAACAAGCCCTTCCCACAGGCGAAGAGCTTCCTCGGGGTCGGACTTTCGAAGCGAGCCGCGTGCCTTGTCGACGAAGCGGGCTGCCTCGCGGATCGTTTCGGCAGCCTCGGCGTCTTGTGCGCCTCCCGTTGCCTGCGTCACCAAGAACCGCTTAGGGTCGAGCAGCGCCTCCGCGCGCAGTGGCATCTCGGTGATTGGCCTGCCCGCTACGTCGCCCTGCTCACTCAACCCCCTCCTCAGCCGGTGGCCCGCGGTAAGGTGAACCCCGATCATCTGCCAGTACTCTCTCTGCCTCCCGGTCAGCCGAATCAGCTCGGGCGAAGGGATAGTGATGTTCACTCCGTGGGCGTCCGGGTCAGTCGCTACGAGTGAGAGCATGTCCTTGCACCCGACGCTCCGTGTGAGGACTTCGTAGGCTCGCGGATATCGGTCCTTTAGCTCCGACAAAACGGCCACATGACCAGTCACCGCCTGACTGAACGCTCCCACCACATCGGGGCCCGCTTCCCGCGCTGCTCGCATGACCTTGAGCGGCAGCTCCTCGGCCCTCGCTCCCGCGTGCAACTGGGTGAAGATGGGGACTCCTGACTCGGACGCGCCCGCACAAATGGCACCATAGTGTCCGCAGCCGAGATCGAACATTGACTCGCCGACCTCGAGCAAGTTTGGAAGCCAGTCAGCCGGCGCGACCTCGAGATCGTAAGCGGCCTCGACAAGATCAATAGCGATGGCCTGGCTCGGCTCCATCGCTCAGCAGCCTAGCGCCCACGTGAGAGCCACGCCAACAGTCATCGAACCGGCACCGACGGCACCGACGCGCAAACGCTGCGCGTCTTTTCGTCGAACAGCGAAGAACGAAGGCCCCAACGTGGGATCTTCCGAGTGACCGTCGCGCATGGCTTGCGCGGACGAAACCCGAAAGAATTACGTATGGACACGCATTTCATGACGACCCAGTTTGCGTTGTGTGACCGGTCAAGGTGGGCGCGGTCAAACTTGGAAGGATGTTATGCGTTACTTATTCGGATTTCTATGCAGCTGCGCGCTGGGCCTGGCTCCGGTGGTTGGTTGCGGTGAGACCACAGGCGATGGAGGAAGCGGTGGTTCCGCTGGAAACGGCGGCATGGGTGGCGATGGTGGCGATGGTGGCGCAAACACCGCAACAGTGATCGTCCACGCCTCGGGGTTTGAGCCGCCG
>QMMB01000417.1 GCA_003647035.1 Deltaproteobacteria bacterium
ACGGAGATGGTGTGCCGGCACATGATCCCTTGGGCGGCCTGCGGATTGAACGATTCGACCAAGAGTTGCATGTAGGCGTCGAAGTTGCCGGATTCGAGCAGCCAGTCGAGGTAGCGGCTGATCGGCATATTGGTGATGGTGTAGAGCGCGTCGAACGATATGTCGTAGCGCCGCTTCAGCTCGCGCTTCCACTCTGCTTCGAGGGACCCCTGCGCAGCCGGGAGAGCGGCGCCCACCGGGTTGGTCACCAAGACGAGGCGGAGGCCTGTTCCGCCGTCTCCGTAGCCCAGGTCGTTGAGCCTGTGCAGCGCACGAATGCTTTTCTCGAAGACGCCATCCCCTCGTTGCAGGTCGGTGCCGGCGGGCTCGTAGTGTGGGAGCGAGCAAAGGAGCTCGACTTTGTGGTCCGCGAAAAACGCCGGCAAGTCCCGGTGCGGCCCGGTTTCCAGAATCGTGAGGTTGCACCGATCCATGACGTGTCGGCCGAGCGACGTGCACTGCTCGACCAGCCAACGAAAATTGGGGTTGAGCTCGGGAGCCCCGCCGGTGATGTCGACACTCGGGATCGAGCTTCGGCGAAGCGCCTCGACGCACGCCGCCGCGGTTTCGCGCGACATGACCTCGGTGCGATCGGGGCCCGCGTCCACATGGCAGTGACGGCAGGTTTGATTGCAGAGCCTGCCCACGTTGATCTGTAGGACGTCGATCGAGGTGGGTTGCAGCGGCCACAGCCCTTCGCTGGTCAGCGCCATTTGGAAGTCGGTGTTCAGTTGCAGATCGCTCAGCTGCGCCAGCTGCCGGTCCGAATCTGCGAGCGGCAGGCGTCGAGCATGAAGGGAGCGTCTTCGGGCGCCATCGCTTTGTTGGGTTAATGACATCGGGAGGCGGCGACTCGGTGCCGAAAGCGCGTACGCGAGCGGTGCCGCCACGTTAGCAGCAGAAGCTGCTTTCGATGAGAGATATTACAGACGCCGGTATGTTTGGTCGCGGGTCCCCACGGCGAAGGGCGTCAGGCACAGCGTGGCGCCGGTATCGGTCAGGCGGCCCGCGACCCAAGACGGCTCCACGCCCTCCGCCAGGAGGTCGTAGAAGGCAAGGACGGCGCCGCGCCGCTCCGATCGGTTGAGGAGCAGCCTATGCCCCTCCGCGTCGAACGCCTTGAAGACGCCGTTTCGCTCGATACGATAGGGCGCGATGAGCGCAAATGGTTCGGCCAACGAGGGGTGCGCCTCCACGGATCGCCGATACCCTTCGGTCAGGTGCGCGAAGTTTCGGTCCGCCACCTGTTGAACCCGAGCCCAGCTCTCGGTAGGGACGTCGGGCTGGACCTCGTATTGAAGGATGCGAATCCGTTGCGGCGCGGGTCCGGCCTCGACCTCGGCCAGGCCCACGCGAAGTTGCCGCGGGCACGGACCGAGTGAAGCGGTGGCGTTTCGAGGCCGGTCCTCCCGGTAGATGCTGCCCGACCGGATGTCTATCAGGTAGCGCCGCTCGACACTGGCGCGTTCGGTGCCGGACAACCATTCGCGACCTAGCTCGATCATCGTGCGATCGTAGAGCCGCTCCACGTCGGGCGACGACCCTGGCCGGACGCCGAACCATGCACTGAGGCGTTGCTCCGAGTCGCGCGTGGGTGCATCTGCTCGCAGCGCGTCGGCGACCTGCGACGCGCCGTCGAGGATTCGCGCTATATGCAGCGGCTCTCCGGAGCGAATCTCCTGTTGGAGACGGCCGATGAAGCGGCCAAGCCCTGGTGGCGTCGGCTGTGGAGCGACGTCGACCACTCGTTCGAGAGCGGCATCGACAGACGGTGCGTACTGTGCCTTGCTGACTCCGACGCGGGCGATTGCCGTGAGTAGGTCATCGAGCGCTTCGGCGAGCTCGTTCGGGGAAGCCCGTCCGAGTGTCGGGCCCGCGATCGCAGGGACCGGACGAGGAGGCGTGGCGTCCTCACGCGGCTCGGTGCCTGCGATGAACCTCAGCGCCGCCATCA
Organism: Deltaproteobacteria bacterium; assembly: GCA_003647035.1. GTDB lineage: Bacteria > Myxococcota_A > Polyangia > Polyangiales > Houyiibacteriaceae > SG8-38. The sequence goes on from QMMB01000417.1 coordinate 1,994, forward strand.
CGTGCGGACCGTCGTTTCGGCCGTCGCTCGATACGCACTGAAGCTCGTCATCGCGAAGACTCAGCGTGACCATCTCGATACGGCCCTCGAGCTCGATATCCATCGTGAGACGTCGGACCGACCCCTCCTCACACGTTGCCCCAAGCGCCCGCAGGTGCTGCAGCACGACATCACGCAGCCGAAGGGACATCGCCTCGCTCCCCTCGCGACAGGACATCGTGCTTGCGTTTGAGCTCGAAGCGGACCGTACCGGGCGCGCGCCGAAGGTCCAGCGTCAACACCTCCCCGACCAAGCCGCGAGCCACATCGTCGCGCCCCTCGCGCTCCACCTGCTCCGCGCGATGCAGGAACGACTTTGCCATCGCGCGTACGAGGATCGGGTTGCGCTCGATTCGCGGGCGGTCGATCTCGATCGCGCGCCGAAAGGCGGGCAGCGCGAGCGCGAACTGCTCGCGACGTGCGAAGGCCATCCCGATGCCGATCAGGGGGATGGCCCAGCCTTCCCGGCGCGCGGCGGCGGACTCGAAGCGAGCGTTGGCCCAGGCCATCCGCCCCAGCAAGAGCCAGACACGACCCATGAAATAGTCGCGCCAACCCAGGACGATGCTGGGCACGCTGTCGCGTGCGCCCTTGCGCGGCGCTGGCTTGTTGCCGACCTCGGACCAATCGATCGTTGCGGCTTCTTCGCCGCGCAGCTCCATCCGGGCGGCGATCGCGGACAGCGCGTCCTCGATCGCGGCACGCAGTGCGGGTACGGAGGTGGCGTTGTGCTTCGCCGTCAGCTCGTCGAGAGCCCTTCCGTCGGCAATGCGGGCCGCGGTACGTGCTGCCTGCGTGGCGATGGTCACGTCGGGGTGGCCGAGGAACTTGATGACGGGGTCCGTGCTCTCCGACGAGCCGAGGCTCTCCATGGCCTCGAGCGCCTGAAGCAACAGCTGTGGCTGATCCTCTTCGAGGGAGCTTCGCACTTCATTGAGACCACGGCAGTCGCCGTGCATGCCGAGCGCGCCCGCGAGTGCAACGCGCTCCACGTTGACGAAACTCCGCTCGAATCGTTCTGCAAGCGCCGGATGGACCCGGGCATCGTCGATGCCGCCGAGCACCCGAGCCGCACGGGCCACGAGCTCTCCCCGCTCCGCCTCGACGAGGGAGACCAATGCGGCCACCAGGCGGCGATCGGTGGCATAGCGCAGCGAGGCGATGAGCCCGATTCGAGACTCCAAGGGCACGCAACCGTCGTTGCCCTCGATGATCGCGCTGATGTGGTGAACGACCACGTCGGGAAGCTCAGAGATGCGCATGAGCAAGATAGCGCGCTGATCCCCCGCCAGAACGTGAATCGGCTCGACGTTGGACTGCCCGTCCCAGAACGCGCGAATCGCAGCTTCGACGCGCTCAGCCAGGCGTTTCCACTCCTCGTGCTCGTGACGGGCTTGGCGCCCCTGCGTGCCGGGGAGCTCCGCGCGCACCTGCGCCAGCTCGTGTCCGAGCTCGACGTCTCGCAGTCCGGTGATGGTGTGGATGGCCTGGCGGACAGCATCGCTGTGGAGCAGGCGCCGGTCGCG
>QMMB01000418.1 GCA_003647035.1 Deltaproteobacteria bacterium
CCGGCTCGCCCTGCGCCGCCGCTCGAAGAACACCCGCTTGCGAAACACTACGGGCTTGCCGTGGAATGCCTGGCCCTGACCAAAGCACACCGTTCCGTCGAGGGAGAGCATCGCAAGGCCGCATGGAACGTCATGCTCAACCACCTCCCGAAGAGCGATCGCGTCGGTGTCGTTCGCTCGATGAGTCAGGCCATCGATGCATGGCGCGCCTATCGCGACGACGTAGCAGAGGCCTGCGGCATCACCCGCGACGCCGTGCCGCTAACCGCCTGAGGCCGGCGCCAGAAGCTTTTTCTGGACCTTCCCCATTGCGTTCCGCGGGAGCTCCGTCGTGAAGTGAACTTCGCGCGGTCGTTTGTGAGGGCTGAGGCGCTCTGCGACGAACCCCGTCAGCGCGGCGGAATCCTCGTCCTCACCGGGGCGCAGCACGACGAAGGCGGCGATCCGTTGGCCGAGGTCCTCGTCTGGGATGCCGACCACCGCCACTTCACGGACCGAAGGGTGCTCGAGTAGACACGCTTCGATCTCGCCTGCGCCCACCCGGTATCCGCCAGTCTTGATCAGGTCGGTGCTCCTGCGGCCCAAGATGCGAATCGCGCCCCGCTCCGATCGTGTCCCGAGGTCGCCGGTGTGAAACCACCCTTCTTCATCCAGGACCGCCGCGGTCGCGTCCTCACGATTGAGGTATCCGGCAAACACCGCGGCACTCCGCACGACGACCTCGCCGATCGTCTGATCGTCGTACGCGTCGATCTCTTGGCGTTGGTCATCGACGAGCTTGAGCTCGACGCCCGGAAGCGGCGGCCCGACGTAACCCGGCATCGGCGCCTGCGAGGCGGGAACACCGCAGTTGATGAGTGTCTCCGTCAAGCCATAGCGTTCGTGTACCCCGCGCCCAGTGAGAGTTTGGACCCGCTGGTGCTCTCGCAACGACAATCCCGCCGAACCGGAGACGAGCAACCTCGAGCGGCAGAGCGCATCGCGAAGCCCTCCGTCGTGCTCGGCGGCCTCCGCGATCCGATGAAACATGGTGGGCACGGCGAAAAGCATGGTTTGCTCGTGACGCGGGTCGACGAGCGCTTCCCCAACGCTCTTGGGCGTAAAACGAGGAACGTAGTGAAGCGCTCCCCCGACGCGAAGGCTGCCCAAAAGACCCAGGACCAAGCCATGCGCATGAATCAACGGCAACGAATGAACGACCGTGTCGCGCTCGGTCCACTCCCAAGCTTCGGCAAGCGCATCGAGATTCGCCGCGATGTTTCGCCGCGTTAGAACCACCCCTTTGGGAGGGCCGGTGGTCCCCGAAGTATACAGAACCAACGCAGGCGACTCGTCGATCGGAAGGGCTGGCAAGGACGCCCCATCCGGCGAATACGCTGCCCGCAAGGACGGCACCGCCGCAACCTCGTGCGGCACGTCATGGCCTTCGGCACAGAAAGCCAGTTTGGGCACGGAGTCGTCATAGATGTGGGCGAGCTCGCTCGAACCGAGCTTGGGGTTGAGCGGCACCGTAGCCACGCCGGCCACGGCGTTCCCGATCATGGCGGCAGCCGTACAAAGATCGGGCTGCGCCCACACGGCGACACGGTCGCCAGCTTCCACGCCGTTGCGTTCGAGCAGAGCAGCATGTTCGAGCGCCGCACCGGCGAGCTCGGCGTAGGTCCACGCCTCATCGCCGATGAAGAGAGCGGGGCGCGAGTCGGCATGCGTGAGTCGGGGGAAGAGATCCGGCACCGTGACCGCTACTGCTCCACCGGAAATTCTCCGTTGCCCCACTCGTTCCACGATCCGTCGTACAGCCTCACATCTTCGTATCCCAGTGCGGTCAACGTCAGCCAGGCGAAAGAGCCTCGCCATCCCGAAACGCAATAGGTGACGGTCGTCCGTAACGGGTCCATGCCGTCGTAGAGCACTTCGAGGTCAGCCTCAGGGCGAAGCAAACCGGCGTCCAGGTTCCTCGTCCAGTTCACGCTGCGCGCAGTTGGAATGCCCCCACTATCGTACTCGGCCTCCGTCCGCGCATCGACGAGCTGGATCGCTGGCATGTCGAAAGGATCATCGCCCAGTTGAGAAAGCACCCAATCGCCCGTTACACGTACGTTTTCATCGACACCCACGATCGTGTACTCCGTCGGCTCGACGTTCGGCGGACCGGCATCCAGCGCTCCGTCGGCCGCTGCCCACGCCGCGTATCCGCCGTCGAGGTAGCGAACGTCGCCGTGGCCGTAGTACCGGAGCGTCCAAACGGTTCGGGCAGGGTCGTATTCGGGAGGGCCGCCGTACACCACGGCGATCACGTCGTTTCGAAGGCCCATCGCACGAAGTACGGGCTGAGCCTGTATCGGGGGAGCGACCTGCGACGGTACGCCATCGACCATCGTCGCCAGGTCGCCGGGCCTCAAGTGGATCGCGCCTGGAATTCGGGACGCCTCGTACCCCGACGCGCGTGTATCGACCAGCTGAACGTCGGGATCGCCCAGGTGAGCCTCCAACCAATCGGTGTCGACCACGAGCGCGGAACCAAGCGGCGTGCCGCACTGCTCCGCCGGCAACCCCTCGCATTCGCGCGGCGGTGCGTTGCTGCCGCAACCGGCGAGCGCCAACACGACAACCGCGCCAAGACCCCTCATAAACATCGCTCCACTCTACCCCAAAGGCTGGAAATGCGGTACGAGGCGTTCTGCGATGTTTGATCCCAGCAAAACTCTCCTCATCGCGAACCCGAACGCCCGGCATGGTTTCGTCGGAGACAACTGGCCCGCGTTGAGCGAGCAGATTCGCGCAGCCCTCGGCCCGGTGGATCTCCAACTTACCGCTTCACGTGGGGACGGACTTCGCATCGGGAGGAAAGCGATCGCCAACGGGGTGCGGACGATCATTTCCTTCGGCGGCGATGGCACGCACGGCGAAATCGTCGACAGCATCATGGAATCTGGCGTCAACGAGGAGGTCACGCTCGGCATCCTTCACGCCGGCACCGGTGGCGACTTCCGAAAGATGATCCCGGGCGCCGACGAGCTCGCAAGCGCATGCGCGGTCATCCGCGAGAAGCCGGCGGTTCCGACCGACGTTGGCTGGGTCCAGTATGTACACGACGAGGGGCACACCGAATCGCGTTTCTTCATCAACATCGCGTCGATGGGGATGGGCGGCCTCGTCGATCGAATCGTCGGAGCGTCACCTTCGAAGAGCGGCGGGAAGGCCAAGTACTTCAAGGCCGTGCTTCGCGCGCAAATGAAGTACAAGCCCGCGCGCATCCGCTTGCGCGTCGACGGCAAGGACGAGGGCGAGCACGACATCAGCAACCTGTGCGTGTGCAACGGAAGGTGGGCGGGCGGCGGCATGATGTTCGCTCCGCAAGCCCGTGTCGCGGACGGAATGTTCGACGTGATCCTGCTGCGCGCAACCTCGACCCTGCGTGGACTCCCCGTAATGCTGGGGCTCTATAAAGGCACGCACGTTCGCTCTGCGGTGGTGCCCACTTACCGCGGCAGACACGTCGCAGTGGAGATGGTTGCGACTACCGCTTGGACGGACACCGCCGGCCACGCCCC